>JAEZPL010000227.1 GCA_023413605.1 Pseudomonadota bacterium | reverse complement strand
TGGACGCGCTGGACATGGTGGGCGGGCAGTGCACGGCGCTGTACCCGGAAAAGCCGATCTACGACATCCCGGCCCACCCCGCCATCGAGGCGGCGGACCTGATCGACAAGCTGGCGGAGCAGGCGGCTCCCTTCGCGCCGACCTACCACCTGGGCCAGCAGGTCGAAAAGCTGACCCGTACCGACGAAGGCCGCTGGCTGGTGGAAACCAGCATCGGCACGAAAATCGACACGCAGGCGGTGATCATCGCCGCGGGCTGCGGCGCCTTCGGCCCGAACCGCCCGCCGCTGGTCGGGCTGGAGCGGTATGAGGGCACGTCCGTCTTCTACATGGTCCGGCGCAAGCAGGACTTCGCCGGCAAGCGCGTGGTGATCGCGGGCGGCGGCGACTCCGCCGTGGACTGGACCCTGTCGCTGGCCGACGTGGCGGAGAAGGTCTACGTCGTCCACCGCCGCCCGAAGTTCCGCGCGGCCCCCGAAAGCGTGGCCCGCATGGACGTGCTGGCCCGCGAAGGCAAGGTGGAGATGGTGGTGCCCTACCAGCTGTCCGGGCTGGTGGGCGAGGGCGGGAAACTGTCCGCCGTGCGCGTCGCCACGCTGGACGGCGAGGAGAAGGACCTGCCGGCCGACGCCCTGCTGGCCTTCTTCGGCCTGTCGATGAACCTGGGGCCCATCGCCGACTGGGGCCTGAACCTGGAACGCAGCCACATCGGCGTCACCCTGCCGGGCTGCGCCACCAGCGCGCCGGGCATTTACGCCATCGGCGACATCGCGACCTATCCCGGCAAGCTGAAGCTGATCCTCTGCGGCTTCTCCGAGGCGGCGCAGGCCGCCCACGCCATCCACCCGCTGGTCCATCCGGGCGAGGCGCTGCACTTCGAATACTCGACCTCGAAGGGCGTTCCGGGGGCGGAATAAGCCTCTCGACGCGATACAGCGCGGGCAAACGCAAATGGGCCGCCGGGTGACCGGCGGCCCATTCGTGCTAACGGCTGAAGGGAGGCACGAGATCAGCCGTTGCGGGGGGCGGGCGCACCCTCAGGGCCGGGGCCAGGACCCTTGCCCGGGCCGGGGCCGTGGTCGCCGCGGTGATGCATGCCGGGACGGCCGCCGTCACCGAAGCGCTTGCCGCCGCGATCAAGCAGGCGGTCCGCGGTCTTCTGCTGGTCCGGGGTGAGCTGGGCGTACAGGTCGTTGAGGGCCGGGCGAACCTGCTGCAACTGGGCCAGGCGGGCCGACATCATGGCCTCCATCCGCTCCGCCCGCTGCGGCAGGCTGGTGGGCATCGGCTGGTCCTTGTACTTGGTGCAGAGATCCTGCATCGGCTTTTCGGCCGCCTTCGCCGTGTCGGCGAACTTGGTCCAGGCGGCGCGCTGCTGGTCGGTGATGTTCAGCTTCTTTTCGGCGTAGGCCAGCATGCCGGCAAGTCGGGCGTCCTGGTCGTCGCACATGCGGGAAAATTGGCGTCCGGGATCGAAACCGCGGCCGGGGCCGGCGCCGGGACCCGGCTGCTGCTGGGCGAAGACCGGAACGGCGATGCCGATGCCGAGAGCCAGCGCGGCGGTAGTCATCAGGGCGCGTTTCATGGAGATGCTCCTTGTTTCGAAAGGGATTGTGCCTTCCCGATGGACCTGACTATGGCCCCTCAACGTTGCCGGTTGATGTCCGGCGATCCGTCATTTGGTAACGCTGTGTAACAGCAGGGCGGACCGTAACAGGCCGTTACATATTTTCCCTTCACCCATGCGCGCATGCGGACGATCATGCTTGCCATGGACCGCACGCCCCATCTTCTGGTCGTGGACGACGACCGCGAAATCCGCTCGCTGCTTGCGCAGTTCCTGACCCGCCACGGATTCCGTGTCACCGGCGCCAAGGACGGCGTCGAGATGATGCGCACGCTGGACACCGCGCGCGTGGACCTGATCGTGCTCGACCTCATGATGCCGGGAGAGGATGGGCTCAGCCTGTGCCGCCGCCTGCGCGCCGCGCCCGAGACGGCGCAGACGCCGGTCATCATGCTGACCGCCATGGGGGAGGAGACCGACCGCATCGTCGGGCTGGAGATGGGGGCGGACGACTATCTGGCGAAACCCTTCAGCCCGCGCGAACTGCTGGCCCGCATCAAGGCGGTGCTGCGCCGCGCCGCGGCCCCGCCGGTGGCGGGCGGGGAGGGTGGCAGGACGTTGCGCTTCGAGGGCTGGTCCCTCGACCTCGCCAAGCGGGAGCTGCGGTCCCCGGACGGCGCGCTGGTGCAACTGTCCGCCGGCGAATACGACCTTCTGGTGGCCTTCGTGGAGCATCCTCAGCGCGTGCTGACGCGCGACCAGCTGCTGGACCTCGCCCGCGGGCGGTCGGCGGTGCCCTTCGACCGGTCCATCGACGTGCAGGTCAGCCGCCTGCGCCGCAAGATCGAGCCCGACCCGGCGGAGCCGACGCTGATCAAGACCGTGCGCGGCGGTGGATACCTGTTCACGCCGCCGGTCGTGGTGGGGGCCTGATGGCGTTCATCCGCAAAAGCCGGCTGCTCGTCGCCCGGCGCTGGCTGCCCGACAGCATCGCCGCGCGCATGGCGCTGACGGTGGTGCTGGCGCTGCTGCTGACCCAGGCGGTCAGCGCGCTGGTCTACCTGACCGACCGGCCGGAAGGCCCGCCGGTGCACGGCCCGCGCGTGCTGGTGCAGCGTGTCACCGCCATTGTCCAACTGGTCGAAAGCACTCCGGCGCCCCAGCGGGCGCGGTTGGTGCGCGCCATCGACGACCCGGTGCTGCGGGTGGATTGGTCGCCGGAGCGCCCGCGCTTCAGCGGCGTGCGCGACGACTTTCCCTTCGACCGGCTGCGCGGCGCCATCCGGCGGGCACTGGATGACCACCACCGCGAGATCGTGATCGAGATGCGGCGCGACCCGCCCATCCCGAGACCCCTGCCCACGGAAGACCGCCACTGGGGCCGGGACGTGCGGCTTTCGGTGCAGCTGAGCGACGGGTCTTGGCTGATCTTCGCCGGGGGCGACCCGCTGGAGGGGCCGTTCCGCCTGCTGCGCTTCGTCCTGTGGATGGGGGGCATCGTCGCGGCCATCGTGCTGGTGTCCGTGTGGACGGCGCGGCGGATGACCGCGCCCATCGCGCGCTTCGCCGACGCCGCCGAACGTCTTGGCGTGGACGGCGCCGCCCCGCCGCTGCCGGAGGCCGGCCCGCGCGAGCTGCGCGCCGCCACCCGCGCCTTCAACCGGATGCAGGCGCGGCTTGCCCGCTTCGTCGCCGACCGTACGCAGATGCTGGCCGCCATGAGCCACGACCTGCGCACCCCCTTGACCCGACTGCGCCTGCGCGCCGAACTGGTCGAGGATTCGGAGATGCAGCGCAAGATGCTGTCCGACCTCGACGAGATGGAGGCGATGATCAACGCCACGCTGGCTTTCGCCCGCGACGACGCCCAGCGCGAGCCGCGCGGTCCCCTGGACCTCGCCGACCTGCTGCAAAGCCTGTGCGACGACCGCGTGGATGCCGGCCACGACGCCGCCTACGAGGGGCCGGCGCACGCCACTCTGGACGGGCGCCCGGTGGCGCTGCGCCGCGCCTTCGCCAACCTGATGGACAACGCGATCGCCTATGGCGGCGGCTTCACCGTGCGGCTCGTGTCGGAGCCCCGCCACATTAGCGTCCAGGTGGACGATAACGGCCCCGGCATCCCGGAAGGCGAGTTCGAAAAGGTCTTCACCCCCTTCTACCGGCTGGAACGCTCCCGCTCCCGCGACACGGGTGGGGTTGGGCTGGGGCTGTCCACCGCGCGCAGCGTCGTCCGCGGCCATGGCGGCGACATCACGCTGATGAACCGGCCGGAGGGGGGATTGCGTGTGACGGTGACGCTGCCGCGGTGATCGCACCGCAACACAAACGGCTCCTCTCCGGTTTTCAGTCGAGACTTCGACCGACCGAAGAGAGGACGAGCCGTGCCCAACCTCGACCGAACGCCAGCCCCTGTCGAGAACCACCCCCACGTCGTGATCGTCGGGGCGGGGTTCGGCGGCCTGGCCTGCGCGGGGGCGTTGGGCAGCACCAACATCCGGGTGACGGTCATCGACCGGCACAACTACCACCTGTTCGTGCCGCTGCTGTATCAGGTCGCGACCGCCGCCCTGTCGCCCGCCGACATCGCGGAACCGATCCGCCGCATCCTCAGCCGCCATCCCAACATCGACGTGGTGATGGGGGAGGTGACCGGCATCGACCGCGCGCAGAAGAAGGTTCTGCTGGCCGACGGCAGCTTCGTCCCCTACGACCGGCTGGTGCTTGCGACCGGGTCCTCCTACAGCTACTTCGGGCATGACGACTGGGCGCGGATCGCGCCCGGTCTGAAGACCATCGAGAACGCCCGGCAACTCCGCGCCCGGCTGCTGATGAGCTTCGAGCAGGCGGAGATGTGCGACGACACGGCGCGGCAGAAGGCGCTGATGACCTCCATCGTGGTCGGCGGCGGGCCGACGGGGGTGGAGATGGCCGGCGCCATCGCCGAACTGGCGCGCCACGCCCTGGCCCGCGACTTCCGCCGCATCGACCCGCGCAAGGCCAAGGTGCTGCTGGTGGAGGCCGGGCCGCGCATCCTGCCCACCTTCCCGGAGGATCTGGCCAGCTATGCCCGCCGCAAGCTGGAGGAATTGGGCGTGGTCGTGCTGACCGGGCAGGCGGTGGAAAACATCGAGCCGGACGGGGCGACGGTCGCCGGGCGCTTCATCCCCGCCGGGACCATGGTCTGGGGGGCCGGCGTCCAGGCCTCCCCCGCCGGGACATGGCTGGGGGTGGAGACCGACCGAGCCGGGCGCATCCCGGTCAACGCCGACATGTCGGTGCCGGGGGTGCCGGACGTCCACGCGCTGGGCGACACGGCGGCGCTGGCCGGGGACGACGGCAAGCCTCTGCCCGGTCTGGCCCAGGTCGCCAAGCAGCAGGGCGAGCATCTGGGCCGCATGCTGGAGGCCAACATCTCGCGCGGGCAGGCGATGGAGCCTTTCCGCTTCCGCAACCGCGGCAACACGGCGATCGTCGGGCGCAGCGCGGCGGTCTTCGACTTCGGCCGGCGGCACCTGAAGGGCTGGTTCGCCTGGGTGCTGTGGGCCATCATTCACGTCTATCTGCTGGTCAACTTCGAGAAGCGGATTCTGGTGTCGCTGCAATGGATGTGGCGCTGGCTGACCTACCAGCGGGGCGCACGCCTGATCACGCGGGACAGCCCGGCACCGGCCGCCCGGACGGCGGCGGCCCCGGTGGGGCGGGACGCGCAGCCCTTCGACGCGCAGCCCATGCAGGAATCAAGACGCCGCCAGGGCTGACGGCGTTTGTGAAGCCCCTTTACGCGGACGAGCTGGAGGGCACGGGGGCGGAGGGCAGCGGCAGGACGCAGCGGAAGCGCGCGCCGTCGCCCAGCCATTCCTCGACCTCCAGCCGCCCGCCGTGCAGTTCCATCACGTTGCGGACCAGCGACAGGCCGAGCGCCGCCGCCCCCCGCGGGTCGGTGCGGTCGTAACGGGAGGGCAGGGTCGTCTCGTTGGCCGGGATGCCGCTGCCCACGGTCAGCACCAGGGTCGTCGCGGTGCGCTCGCCGGTCAGCAGAATGCGCCTGTCGCCCGGCGGGTGGCGGATCGCACCGACCACCAGGGTGAACAGCGCCTGCTTCAGCCGGCGTGCGTCGCCTTCGATCACGCCCAGCGTCGGCGGCACGGAAAGGTCGAGCCGCAGCCCCTCGCGCCGCGCCCACTCGCGGGTCAGTTCGGCCACCGTCTCCAGCAGGTCGCCAACCTCCACGGGGCCGCGCTCCAGCGTGGTGACGCCGGCGCCGAGGCTGGTCATGTCGACCACGTCGTCGATCAGCTCCAGCAGCCGTTCGCCCGCGTTCAGCACGCCCTTCACATACTCCATCTGGCGCGGGTTCAGTTCCCCGAAATACTGGTTCGCCAGCACCTCGGCGAAGCCGGTGATGCCGTTCAGCGGGGTGCGCAGATGGTGGGAGACGTTGGCGATGAACTCGCTTTTCAGCTGGTCGGCGGCCTCCAGCGCGGCGTTGGAGGCGCGCAGCGCCTGTTCCAGCCGGGCGCTGTCGGTGACGTCGAGGTAGCTGTTCAGCACCGCTCCGTCCGGCAGGGGCAGGGTGGCGAACTCCACGACCGAACCGTCGGCCCGCTCCAGCCGGCCGGAGCGCACGGCCCGTTCCAGCGTGGCGCCGATCATCTCGTCCTTCAGGCTGTCCCAGTCGCCGCCGTTCTCCAGGAAGGGCCGCATCCGCTCGAACAGGTCGGAGATGTGGGGCTCGCCGTGCAGGTCGCCGTCCTCCAGATCCCAGATGCGGGCGAAGGCCGGGTTGGACAGCTTCAGCCGGCCGTCGCCGCCGAACACCGCGATGCCCTCCGCCAGATTGTCCAGCGTCTCCTGCTGCA
>JAEZPL010000813.1 GCA_023413605.1 Pseudomonadota bacterium | reverse complement strand
ACCTCGACCCGCAGGCGATGGCCGAGTTCGCGGAGCGCATCGCCGGCGCCATGACCAAGTCGATGCGCGAGGCCAAGGTCCACACGACCTGGGCCGCCCCCAACGAGGCCTATGAATCCGCGATGATCGGCTTCGTGCACGACGCGCTGGACGTGACGCGCAGCAACGCCTTCTTCGACGCCTTCCTGCCCTTCCAGGCGCAGCTTGCCCGCATCGGCGCGGTGAACGGGCTGAGCCAAGCCTTGCTGAAGCTGACCTGCCCCGGCGTGCCCGACATCTACCAGGGCTGCGAACTGTGGAACCTCAGCCTTGTCGATCCCGACAACCGCCGGCCCGTGGACTACGCCGCCCGCCGACGCCTGCTGGACGAAGTGGAGGGGGCGGAGATTGCCCGCCTGCTCGACCGCTGGCAGGACGGCGCGGTAAAGCTGGCGCTGACCCGGCGCGTGCTGGCCCTGCGCGCCGACAAGGCCGGACTGTTCCGCGACGGCGATTATACGCCGCTGGAAGCCAACGGGTCGCGTGCGGAGCATGTGGTGGCCTTCGCCCGCACCAACGGCGAGGATGCGGTGGTGGTCGCCACACCGCGGCTGGTGGGCGCCTTGGGCGAGCGGCCGGATTGGGGCGACACCGCCGTCCCGCTTCCGCGCGGGCGGCGCTGGCGCAACGCCCTGACCGGCGCCGCGCTGGAAGCCGCGGACGCGGTCACCGCCGCGACGCTGTTCCAGGTCTTCCCCGTCGCCCTTCTGGTACGGGAGGAATGAAGCCATGCAGCACAACCTCGTCCGGCTCGACCATGGCCTGATCGACCGCGATCCCGGCAAGCCCGCCGTCTTCGGCGCCGTTCTGTCCGGGAACCCGCAGGAAACCTTCCTGAACGTCTTCGACAACAGCACCGCGCGCTTCGCCTGCGGGGTGTGGCAGTGCACGCCCGGCATCGTCGCCATGGCCGACTGGCCCTACGACGAATTCTGCGTGCTGCTGGCAGGGCGGGTGGTGATCACGCCGGAAGGCGGGGTGCCGCAGGAGTACCGGCAGGGCGACGCCTTCGTGATCCCCAGGGGCTTCACCGGCACCTGGGACATCCGGGAAACGATCCGGAAATACTACGCCATCGAAAAGCAGGGCGGGCGCGCCGAGGCGCTCGCTCGCCTCGCCATGGCTCCGCTGCACTTGGCGCGCAGGCTGCTGCGGCGGGAACCGGCCGTTCCGAAGGCCGGCTTCTGACGAAACAGGCGCGCACCAGAACGGTGCGCGCCTGCCACGTGATTGGTTCTGATTTCGGGGCGATTACTGGCTGCCGCCGCCACCGCCGCCAGTTCCACCACTGGCTCCCCCTCCACTGGCGCCGCCACCCGTGCCGCTACCCATGCTGCCGCTGCCCATGCCGGTGCCGCCACCGCCGGACATGCCACTGCTGCCCATGCCGGACGACCCGCTGGAGCCGGACCCCATGGACGGGCTGGACCCGCTCCCCGACATGGAACCGCCCGAGGAACCGCCCGAACTGCCGCTCGACCCGCTGCCCATGCCCATGGAACCGCTACCGGTTGAACTCCCCGACGAGCCGCTGTTGTTGGGCATCGTCGAATTGGGCGATGTGGACATGGTACCGGAATTGCCTGAAGTCCCGGAGTTGCTTGACGTGCCAGAATTGCCCGAACTGCCGCCCATGGTGGCGCCGGACGTTCCGTACTGCCCGGAGCCGCTGCTGCTTCCGCTGCTCGAACCCGCGGCCAGAGCCGGCCCGGCCACCAGGGCAAGCGCCGTCGCGGCGCCGATCATCCATCGATTCATAAAGCCATCCTTTCACGACAAGGCCCCGTTCGTCGGGGCCAATTTCATGACCGGAGCAACAGGAACCGGTTGAGATCGTCGCGGGCCGGTGGCCGATTCTCCCGGTGAAGCGTTATCCCAATGAACAGAAGGCGGAACGGAACGAAACACCCGCCCACCGAAACGGGTTAAGGGCTTAAGCAACACACCAAGGGAGAGACGCGATCATGAGCAACCATCGCCAATGGGTCGAACTGGATCCGACGAACGGTGCCAGCGCGGTCAAGCCTGAGGAGCCGCCTCCCGGCGCGATCGAGGACGCCGCTCCGGAGGCGCCGGCCAAGGACAGCGCCGCCGCTCCGGATCAGGGGCCGGAACCGTTCGACGCGCCGGACCGCTGACCGGCGCCCGTCGGTGCCCCCCACGCGGGGGGAGCACCCGGGCTCTGAATGGATCTGAAACGGGTTGGGGGCGGCGACGGCCGCCCGGCTAGCCGCGCCGCAGCATGCGCTGCGGGACCTCCCCCACGGCCTGCGGACGGGCGGGGCGCCCGAACAGTTCCAGGGCCGGCGGGATGGAGGATGGCCGCATCCCCGCCAGGATTTCGCTGACCACGCCGACCGCGTCGATCAGGGCATCGGGCATGACCGGCTTGCGCAGCAGGCCGAGCGCGAAGTCGCGCGCGTCCTCGCCGCGGTGATCGAAGCCGGTGATCAGCAGCGACGGGATTCCGTAATCCTCCCACAGCTTGCGGGCCAGCGTCAGCCCGTTCTCCCCCCCAGCCAGATAGACATCGACCAGCGCGAGGTCCGGCTGTTCGCGGGTAGCCAGTCGCGTTGCCTTGGCGGCATCGCGCAGCGGACCGACGACCGTGTAGCCGGCGTTCTCCAGGACAGCCTTGACAGCCGGCCCGATCAACGGATCGTCCTCGACGACGAGCAACTTCACGACATTCATTCCTTGTTTGCGGAGACCTTTCGCCCCCTATGGCCTTGTTGGCGGAGGCCTCCCGCCTCCGTGGCCTTGTTGGCAAAGGCTTCGGACCTTGTGTGGTCCGAACGGCCCATGTTTGTCGATGCGATGCATCAATCAAGGGGGCGAAGGGGTAAGGCCTTCAGGGCAGGAGCAACCTGCGATCCCCGGACGTTGTTGGACTGTCTAAGACGGATGCAACCTGAGTTGGAGCGATGCATGAGGTTCGTCGAATTCTCCGACCGCGCCGGGGCCACCGTTCTGGTCAACCCGGCCGGCGTGCTGTTCCTGCGCGAGGCCGACGGCAACCGGACGGAACTGACCTTCGCCGGCCGCGCGGAGCCGCTGGTGATCGCCGCCCCGCTGGAAGACGTCGTGCAGGCGCTGGAGGCCGCGACCCCGGAGCCGCCCGACCCCACCCTGGCGCTCGTGTCGTGACGTCTGGATTCGGAAACAGCTTTGGATTTGGGAATACCTTGTGGGCCCGGTCACAGAGGACCGGGTGTTTTCCGGGCAGAGTTGGCGCGCCCCGCATCCGTTCCGGAGACCCGCCATGCTCTCGCCCCTGTTCATCGCCATGGCCGTTGCCTTGCTGACGACCGGTTCCATGTTCGCCGGAACGGCGGAACGGGACCGGTTGCCCGCCCGCGCCGTGAAGGCACCGGGGCTTGTCCGCCGCCGGTAGCCCATCCCGGAAAAACACCCCGAAGAAACACCCCTCCGCCCACGCGGGAAGAGGGGTGCCGCCGCAGCCGACTGCGCGGCGCCATCTACACGTCGTAGATCGGCCCCGGAGTCGTCTTGTTCTTCCCACCGTGCTTCTGCTCTTCCTTCTCGGTCAGTTCGGCCTCGCCGCCCTGATCCGGCTTGGTCGTGCCCTGTTGGCTCTGGTCGATCTTGTCAGGCTGAGGGGTCGTCCGGTTGCGGTCGTCTGCCATGGTCAAATTCCGCTTCTGTTGGCGTTCCCCCGGATCAACATTCCTACGGCCAGAGCGTTGCGGTCCGCCCGCGCCCGCGCCGGGGAGCTGATATCGGGGGGCTGATGCGCGCCCGGCGCGGGTTGCCCGCGGCGACGGCTTCGCTCACCTTTCCGCCAGACGCCAACCGGAAGGACCGCCATGATCGACCTTTATTACTGGCCGACCCCCAACGGGCATAAGATCACGATGTTCCTGGAGGAAGCGGGGCTCGCCTACACGATCCACCCCGTGGACATCTCGGCCGGCGACCAGTTCAAGCCGGACTTTCTGGCCATTTCCCCCAACAACCGCATGCCGGCCATCGTGGACCGGGCCCCGGCGGACGGCGGCGAGCCGATTTCGGTCTTCGAATCCGGCGCCATCCTGACCTATCTGGCCGAGAAGACGGGCAAGTTCCTGCCCACCGACCCGCGCGGGCGCAAGACGGTGCTGGAATGGCTGTTCTGGCAGGTCGGCGGTCTCGGCCCGATGGCCGGGCAGAACCACCATTTCGTCCAGTACGCGCCGGAGAAGATCCCCTACGCCATGGACCGCTACGTCAAGGAGACCAACCGTCTCTACGGCGTCCTGAACAAGCGTCTGGCCGGCCGCGCCTTCATCGCGGGCGACGACTACAGCATCGCCGACATGGCCTGCTACCCATGGATCGTCCCGCACAAGCGCCAGCAGCAGGACCTGAACGATTTCCCCGAGCTGAAGCGTTGGTTCGACGCCATCCGGGCCCGTCCCGCCACCGTCCGCGCCTATGAAAAGGGCGAGCCCCTGACGACCCGCCCCACCGTGACCGAGGAAGGCAAGAAGATCCTGTTCGGCCAGACCGCGGCGAACGTGAAGGGTTGACGCGCCATCCCCTCTCCCCGCCCGGGAGAGGGGACCGGTTCACACCCCGGCCCCCAGGCCCAGCGACATCATCCGCTCGTACAGCGACGCGCGGGAAATGCCGAGCAGCTTGGCGGCCCGCGCCTTCACGCCACCGGTCTGTTCCAGCGCCGCCGCGATGGCGGAACGCTCGGCGGCGCTCAACACCTCCGACAGCGGGCGGCCGTTGAACGCCGACGGGGGACCGGCATGACCGGCCGGTGCCGCCGGCAGCACGTCACGCATATGCTCGGCGGTCAGCACCGGCGCATCGGTCAGCGCGGTCACCCGCTCCAGCGCGTTGGTCAGTTCCCGCACGTTGCCCGGCCAGCCATGCGCCCGCAGCGCCGCCAGCGCACCGTCCGTCAACTCGCGCGGCGCCCCGCCCTGCTGGATGGCGAGCTGTTCCAGGATGCGGTCGGCCAGGCTCTCGATGTCCTCCGGCCGGTCACGCAGCGGCGGCAGGGTGATCGGCACGACGTTCAGGCGGTAGTAGAGGTCGGCGCGGAACTGCTTCTCCCGCACCAGCGCGTCCAGGTCCCGGCTGGTCGCCGCGATGATGCGGACATCCACCCGCACCACCTTGTTGGAGCCGAGCGGCTCGATCTCCCGCTCCTGGAGCACGCGCAGCAGCTTCGCCTGGAGCGGCAGGGGCATGTCGCCGATCTCGTCCAGGAACAGCGTGCCGCCGTTGGCAAGCTGGAACTTGCCCTCCCGCAGGCGCCGGTCCGCCCCGGTGTAGGCGCCGGGCGCAACGCCGAAAAACTCCGCCTCCAGCAGGTTTTCCGGGATGGCCGCCACGTTCACCCCGACGAAGGGCCGATCGGCGCGCGGGCTGGCGTTGTGGATGGCCTGGGCCAGCAGTTCCTTGCCGGTGCCGGTCTCGCCCAGCAGCAGCACGGTGGAGTCCATCTGCGCCGCGCGCCGGCCGAGCCGCTTGATCTCCCGCACCGCATCGCTGATGCCCAAAAACTGCGAGAAGGAGTATTTGGCCCGACGCTCCTGCGCCAGTTCCTGCTGGGTGCGGGTCAGCTCCTCCTGGAGTTTTTGGTATTTGGAGACGAGCGGGCGCAGATGCTCCGCCCGGTCGAACAGCACGAAGCCGAGCGCGCCGATCACCGTCCCGTCGCCGTCCTTCAGCGGCAGGCGCGACACGACGAAGGACCGGTCGCCGAATTCCATGATGTCGACCATCGACGGCTGGCCGGTCTCCACCGCCCGGCGGAGCTGGCTGGCGGGGATGACCTCCTCCACCGGCTTGCCGCGAGGATCGTCGGTGACGCGCAGCAGGGCCTTGTACTTGTCATCCATCCAGGCGATTCGGGCAAAACGGTCCACCGTCACCGTGCCGACGCACATGCCCTCCAGATGCCCGAACAGTGATTCGACAGCGCGCTGCTTCAGGGACTCGAAGTCCACATCGTTGTTCAAGTCTTCCTCCCAATGAACCGATACTTTCTTATTTCTCCGACCGGTTCCGCTGCAGCGCAGCGCAACGCGGCGGTTTCTTTACGATGTTCATCGTAGCGCACCGCCGCGCGCAGGGGGAAGGCACACACCCATGCATGGCGCGCAGGCGTCTCCCGCGCACCGTTCCAATTCGTTGAAAATGTTATCCGCCGAAGGGAGGAACGCCGGAAGTCCGGCGCTCCCCCTGCCGAACGGTTATTGGGCCGTCCAGCCGCCGTCCATGGTGACGCTGGCCCCGGTCATCTGCGCTGCCGCGTCGCTGCACAGGAAGACCGCCAGAGCGCCCAGTTGGTCGGGCGTGACGAACTCGCCGGACGGCTGCTTGGCGCCCAACAACTCGGCCTTCGCCTGCGGCTCAGGAATTCCCTTGCCGGCGGCCAGCGCGTCGATCTGCTTCTGGACCAGCGGAGTCAGCACCCAGCCGGGACAGATCGCGTTGCAGGTCACGCCCGTGCCGGCCGTTTCCAGCGCCACCGTTTTGGTCAGGCCGAGAACGCCGTGCTTGGCCGCGACATAGGCCGACTTGTTGACCGAGGCGACATGCCCGTGCACCGAGGAAACGCTGATGATGCGGCCCCAGCCCCGCTGCTTCATGACCGGCAGGGCGTGGTGGATGCCGTGGAACACCGCCGACAGGTTGATCGCGATCACCGCGTCCCAGCGCTCCGGAGCGAACTCCTCGACCGGCGCCACATGCTGGATGCCGGCGTTGTTCACCAGGATGTCGACCGAGCCGAACTCCCGGACGGCGTAGCCGATCAGGTCGCCGACCTCCGCGGGCTTGGACAGGTCGGCGCCGTGATAGCCGACGCGCACGCCGAAATCCGCCGCCATGCCGGCGCGCAGTTCCTCAATGGCACCGGCATCGCCAAAGCCGTTCAGCACAACATCGGCCCCGGCACCGGCCAGCGCCCGCGCGATGCCCAGCCCGATGCCGCTGGTGGACCCGGTGACCACAGCCACCTTCTGCTTCAAACTCATGGGCTTCCCCCGATCCATGTCTTGTTTGTGTTTGTTCCAATTTCCGGCCGCGCCAGGAATTCACCACCAAGACACCAAGGCACCAAGAGGTTCTGTTCTGCCTTCGCATTCCCTCCGGTCCGCATTGGGGCCGGCGCTGCATTCCTGGTGCCTTGGTGGTGAAAATCCTTACGACCCAGCCAACTCGGCCCGGCCCATGAACTCGTCGAGCGCCTGCGGGTTGGCGAGGGCCTCGGTGTTCTTGATGGGGCGGCCGTGCACCGCGTCGCGCACCGCCAGTTCGGTGATCTTGCCCGAGCGCGTGCGCGGAATGT
>JAEZPL010000780.1 GCA_023413605.1 Pseudomonadota bacterium | reverse complement strand
ACCCAGGCCGGCAACGGCACCTACGTCATGGGCTTCGTGCCGGGCGATCAGGTCAGCCGCGTGGTCGGCTTCGCCCGGTCGCGCGGCGTCACCCGCTATGTGGCGCTCGCCCCGCGCAACGCCTACGGCGACGCGGTGGTCAACGCGCTCCAGAACACGACGCGGCAGCTCGGCGGGCAGGTGGCGCAGGTGGAACGCTACGACCCGGCCGTGCCGGACCTCTCGTTGCCGGCCAAGCAGGCCGGGCAGGCGGGTTTCCAGCCGCAGGCGGTCATGCTGGCCGAAGGCGGCCCGCGCGCCCAGGGGCTGGCGTCGGCGCTGGCCGCCAACGGCGTCAACACGCAGCAGGTGAAGCTGCTGGGCACCGGCCTGTGGGACGACCCGACCCTGGGGCAGGAGCCGGCGCTGGACGGCGCGTGGTTCGCCGCCCCGGCCCCGCAGACCCGCGCCGATTTCGAGCAGCGCTTCGAGCAGGCCTACGGCCGCAAGCCGCCCCGCATCGCGACCCTGTCCTACGACGCGACGGCCATCGCCGCGGTGCTGAGCAAGATGGGAAGCACCCCGGCCGGTGTTCCGGGCGGTGTTCCGGGCGCTGCGGGTCCGTTCGACCGCGCCGCGCTGAACAACCCCAGCGGTTTCGAAGGCATGGACGGTCTGTTCCGCCTGCGCCCCAACGGTCAGGTGGAGCGCGCGCTCGCCGTGCTGGAGGTCACCCCGAACGGCCCCCGCGTGCTCGACCCGGCCCCGTCCAGCTTCGAGGTGCTGGGGCAGTAAGGGACATGGAAAAGCCCTTCTCCCCTCCGGGGAGAGGGAACTTGGGTTCAGCCGTGCAGCCGCGCCAGCCGCCGCGCGTTGGCGCGGACGGTGCGGTAGGCCGGGGTCATGCCGGCCTGGGTCAGGGCGGCGGCCGATTCAGCCAGATGGATGGCGGCGTGAATGCCGGCCTCGACCGACTCGGTCAGGGTACGGCGCTGCATTTCCATGAAATCGGCCGGGGTGCGGCACTCGCCGAGGCCGCCGACGATGTACATGGCGGTCTGAAGCTGGCTTTGCATCAGCGCCATCCAGGAATGCTGGAACTCGCCGATGCCCATGGCGACGGCGTGGGTGGCCTCCACCATCGCCTCGACCTTTTCGGAGCCCATCCGGACGAATTCCGGGTTGGCGAAGTCGATGGGGTTGCCCATGGCCGCCGCCATCATGGCGGTGCGGTAGCCGATGGTCTGGGCCGCGGCAACGCCCATCTCCCCGGTCTTCACGCCGGTGCGGGTCAGGTCGTCCGCCACCGCGAGCAAGCGTTGCGTCGGTTCGCCGTTGCCGGCCTTGCGTCTCGCCATAACCCACACCTCGCCCGAAAAAGGATGACCCGGAGCCAACGCTGCACTGCAGCATTTGGTTCCGGGTCGAACCTTTACACCGAGGCGAGCGCGCGGTCGAGGTCTTCGATGATGTCCTGGGCGTCTTCCAACCCGACGGACAGGCGCAGCAGGTTCGGCGTGATGGTGGCCGCGACCTTCTCCTCCGGCGTCAGCTTGGAATGGGTGGTGGTGTCCGGGTGGGTGATCAGGCTCTTCGAGTCGCCCAGGTTGTTGGAGATCATCACCATCCGAAGATCGTTCAGGGCGCGGAACGCCTCCGCCTTGCCGCCCTTCAGGAAGATGGACAGCATGGTGCCGCCGCCGGTCATCTGGCTGCGGACGAGGTCGTGCTGCGGGTGGCTGGGCAGGCCGGGGTAGAGCACGCGCTCCACCTTCGCATGGCCTTGCAGGAACTCCGCGACCTTCAGGGCCGAGGCGCTCTGCGCCGAGACGCGCAGTTCCAGCGTTTCCAGCCCCTTCAGCAGCAGCCAGGCGTTGAAGGGCGAAATGGTCGGGCCGGTGTGGCGCAGATAGGGATGGATCACCTCCGACCCGTACTTTTTGTCGTTGGCCAGGATGATGCCGCCCAGACAGCGGCCCTGGCCGTCGATGTGCTTGGTGGCGGAATAGACGACGACGTCGGCGCCCATCTCGAACGGGCGCTGGAGCACCGGCGTGGCGAAGGCGTTGTCCACCACCACCTTGGCCCCGGCCTTGTGGGCGAGCGCGCTGACGGCGCGCAGGTCCACGACCTCCAGACCCGGATTGCTCGGCGTTTCCAGGAACACGGCCTGGGTCGGCTTGGACAGCGCCGCTTCCCACTGGTTCAGGTCGGTGCCGTCCACGAACACCGCCTCCACGCCGAAGCGGGCCGACAGTTCCTTGATGACCCAGTAGCAGGAGATGAACAGCGAGCGCGGCGCCACGATGCGGTCGCCGGTGCGCAGGTTGCACCAGAGGGCGGCGTGCACCGCGGCCATGCCGCTGGTGGTGGCGTAGGCCCATTCGGCGCCTTCATACTCGGCCAGCCGGTCCTCGAACATGGCGGTGGTCGGGTTGCGGAAGCGCGAATAGACGTGGCGGGTGCCGTCGTTGGCGAAGGCGTGCTCCGCCTCCTCCGCCGAGCCGTAGACGTAGCCGGAGGTCTGGTACAGGGCCTCGCTGGTCTCGTCGAACTGGGACCGGCGGATGCCGCCATGGACCAGCTTGGAGCGGGGACGGAGCCCCGCGACGTTCGGGGTGCGATGATCGGTGCGCGCCATGCCGCTTGCTCTCCTCTGTCCGCCGGCGGGGCAGACCGGCCAAACAAAAAAAGCCCCGACCGATCGGGTCGAGGCGCGGACGCGGCTCGGACCTTTTTAGCGGGTTGTTTTACGTGGCCCGCAAGCCGGTCGACCAAATCACCACGTAAACCCGCTTTTATGACCGGCGTCGCCCCCCGTCAAGCAACAAACTCGTCAAGCATCAAACGCCCAGGCGCTGCGCTTGCCTGCGTCAACAACCCGCAGCCGTATGCATGCCGCCTCCCTTGCCCAAAACAACGGCGGGCCGGATCATGGCCGCGTCAAGGGACGAGGGCCGGACCGTGCAGCACCGCAAAGAGAATGATCGGCACTTCACCCGCGTGATCCTGACCGGCCGATTCACCGGGCAGGACATGGACAACCTGCGGCAGGTGATCGCCGCGGTGAAGGACGGCAGCGGGCGCCATTGCCTGCTCGATCTCACCGGGCTGGAGTTCCTGGACAGCGCCGCCGTTGGAATGCTGCTGGTCCTCAACGGGGAAGCCGCATCGGTGGGCAAGCACCTCGCCATGCTGGTCGGCGGCGGACAGGTGCTGCGCATCGTGGAACAGACCCGCATCGCCATGATCATCCCCGTTTTCGAGACGGTGGACGACTACATCGCCGTCAGCGTGCCGGAAGCCGCCATGGCCTCCGTCCACCCCTGCGCGCCCGGAGAAGACCCGCTGGCCGTCGTCGCACGCGCGCTGAACCGCCCGGCCTGAACCCCTCCGGCATGAACCGCTCGACAAGGGCGTGAATGGAGCTTCCGGAT
Organism: Pseudomonadota bacterium; assembly: GCA_023413605.1. Lineage (GTDB taxonomy): Bacteria > Pseudomonadota > Alphaproteobacteria > Azospirillales > Azospirillaceae > Azospirillum. The sequence continues at coordinate 1,001 of JAEZPL010000780.1, read as the reverse complement.
AGGTCACTCGCGGAGGCGGGCTGTGGCTCCCATGTGAACGTGAGGTTGCGTCATTCACTTGATGGTCCAGGCGAGTTGGGGGAGGATCCGATGGTTCATCTGCGGGAAGCGCTGAAATCCGAGGCGGCGCGGGCTGCGGCGCGCGAAGGCCGGACGCTCGACCAGTTCGTGAACGAGGCGGTGGAGGAAAAGCTGCGCCACACCCGCCACGTCACCGCCATCCACGACCGCGGCGCGCCGATCGAGGAGGAACGGGGCAATCTGGCGCGATCCTGACCGCGAACACCGTTGTTCCGGGTGCGCCGAAGCGCCCTATTTCACGCACCAGTGGTCAATCGATGACATCCCTCGGTACCCGCAGGCTCCGGGTGGACGGTGACCGTACGGAGCATGCAAACGGAAATGAAGGGCGGCGCTGGCACGCTGCCCCTGCGTCGTCTGCCTACATGACGGCTCTCTGTTACTTCACCATCCCCCGCAGCCTGTACAATTCCTCCAGCGCCTGACGCGGGGTCAGGCTGTCGGGGTCGATGGACTTCAGCGCCTCCTCCACCGCCGAAGGTTCCGGCGGAGCGGAGGACGCGGAGGCTGATGGCGGCGCCGGGCGCTTCAGGGCGGCGCTGAACAGGGGCAGATCCTCGGCAAGGCGGTGGATGGCCGCGTTCTGCTCGCCCGATTCCAGGATGGTCAGCACCTCCTCCGCGCGGCCCACCACGGCGCCGGGCAGGCCGGCGAGCTTCGCCACATGGATGCCGTAGCTGCGATCGGCCGCACCCGCCGTCACCTCGTGCAGGAAGACCACGTCGCCCTGCCATTCCTTGATGCGCATGGTGTGGCAGGAGAGGCCCGGCAGCTTGCCGGCCAGCATCGTCAGCTCGTGGTAATGGGTGGCGAACAGGGCACGGCAGCGATTGACCTCGTGCAGGTTCTCCACCACCGCCCAGGCGATGGACAGGCCGTCGAAGGTGGCGGTGCCGCGGCCGATTTCGTCCAGGATGACC
>JAEZPL010000677.1 GCA_023413605.1 Pseudomonadota bacterium | reverse complement strand
CTCCCCAGACGGCCTATTTATGAGGTTGGGTGATGAATGGTGCGTCGGAGCGGAGTCGGGATGTGATCGAAGGGCGGCGGAGCCGCACAGGCCTGTTTGCGTTTTTGATGGGAATACTGACTGGCGTCAACATTGCGTTAACATTGGCCTTTCTGTTAGAAGTAAAAATTGTTTTTCCATAGCCATCAGGTCATACCCATTGGGCTATAAATGGCGGGTATTCGCAGAGTGACCCGCTCCCCTGAAACTTCTCCACGCTAAGTTGGAGTCCGTCGAGCAATGAGACGGACATGAAGAAGAGCCGGTTCAGCGAGTAACAGATCATTGGAATCCTGCGCGAGCAGGATGCCGGCAGGCCAACGGCGGAGGTCTGCCGCGAGCACGGGCTCAGCGAGGCGACGTTTTTCCAGTGGAAGGCGAAGTAGGGCGGTCTGGAGGTGTCGGAAGCCAAGCGGCTGAAGAGGCTGTTCACCTCGCTCGTCCATGCCCGTGCCGTCCTGGCGGTGTGGCACAGCGATCATAACTACGTCCGACCGCAATCCGGCCTTGGCGGCGCCGCGCTGATCGAGGTTGCCACGCGAATGTCGCCGCAACCGGGGCCGGGGCATGCCCCGATTGCCATCAACGCCCGGTCAGGGCATTACATGAGGGGACTCCCACTCTGAGCGGAGGAAACTTGCGGAGCAGGTCAGCCTGCATCTTCATGTCGCAACCCGCCTCGCGAAGTTCTGAAAACTGTGCCTCACTCTCTGCCATGAGGCTATGCGATAGTGGTGACTGTCGCTGCGAACAACTCATTTAGATTCTCGGCTGTGCCAGAAGGCGGCATTAGCGCTTCATGGAACAGCCGGCGTTTACGAGTAAGCAATCCGTTCAAATTACGGTCGAAAGCCGAGCAACTTTCGCCCAACACCGCCATGGGGATGTGCACGAACACGGGCTTGGTCTGGCCGATCCGCAGGGCGCGGCCGGTGCACTGGTCTTCCACCGCCGGATTCCACCAGCGTGAGAGGTGGATTACGTGATTGGCGTTGGTCAGAGTCAGGCCGACGCCACCAGCCCGGGGAGACAGGATCATTGCGTCGAACTCGTCGGCACTTGCCTGGAAACGGTCTACCCGTGCTTGCCGAACGGCGCCGGCCACTTGGCCGCTGATGATCATGGGCGGGGCAACGAGCCGATAGCGCCGTTGGAGGATGCCGGCCAAGCGCGCCTGCATCGCGAGGTCCTCAAGGAAGACGAGAACGCGTTCGCCTTTTCGAGCAATGTCGTCGAGCGCCGTGAAGGCGGCGGTCAAGCGGGCGGATGCGGCGATGAATGCGTCGTCGCCGACGGCGCTGTCGGGGGCCGGATGAAGCGATATGGCGCGCATCCGCTGCAGTGCCCCCAGCATGGCGCCGGCCTTTTCCGCCGTCCGGGCTTCGGTGATGGCTGATTCATAGGCGTTCCGCTGCACCGGCGGCATCGGCGTTTCGTAGATGATCTCCTGCGGCAGCGGCAGGTCAGGCAGCCGGTCCTGTTTCAGCCGGCGCAGCAGCAGAGGCGCGCGGCCGCCATGCCAGGCGTCGAGCGAGGACTTCAGGCGCTTCAGCCGCTCCGGATCGGGCGACCGTTCATAGTCGGCGCTGAAGCTCTTCAGTTCGCCAAGCACGGCCGGGTGTATGGCATCGGTGATGCACCACAGGTCGGACAGGCGGTTCTCCACCGGCGTTCCGGTCATGGCGATGCGGAAATCGGCGTTCATCGCCTTGGCCGCATCGGTCAGGCGCACGCCGGGCGTCTTGATCTTCTGCGCCTCGTCGAACAGCATGGCCGCAAAGCGGATCTTGCCGAAGTCACGATCGAAGTCGCGCAGGGTCTCATAGGTGGTCAGCACCCAGTCGGCGGACTGCAGCGCGTCGACGTCGAGCGCCGGGCTGCCATCGGCACTCCGGCGCTTCAGTGCGGCGAGCCCGCGTCCGAATGCCTCGGTGCAATGGCCGAGCCCGGGGAAGGCGAGGTGGCGGTCGGCCTCCGCCCGCCAGTTCTGCAACAGGCCCGTCGGGGCGACGACGGCGACCGGCGCGCGCGGGATGGCGCCCTCGGCCATGCCGGCCCGGAGCCAAGCCAGGAAGGCCAAGCCTTGCAGGGTCTTGCCCAACCCCATGTCGTCGGCGAGCAGAACGCCCGGCCGGCCCATCGTCCATGCCTGTTGCAGCCAGGACAGCCCTTCCGTCTGGTGCGGCTTCAGCGGCGTGGCGAGTGTGGGCGGCAGCGATTGCGACGAAGCGGGACGGGGCGAGAACTGTCCTTCAACCTCCACCGCCTCTTCGTTCGGGCGGATCAGGAGCACCTCGGGCTCGCTTTTCTCGTCGGACGTCGGCTCTGCCGGTGGCGGTGGGTCCTTCGGCATGCGGTCGGCGGCGAGTTTGTTCAAGGCCGCCAGCGTGTCGGTGGTGGCCGGAACGGGGATGTCCTGCCCGTCCACCCGCACCGACACGCTGGGCAAGCCGGCCCCGATGGCATCCTCCACCCGCGCGCGCAGCGCGTCGGCCTCGTCTTCGGTCAGGGGGACCGCCCGATCGCCGATCATCAGGCCGGAGGGCGGCGGAGAGGCCGGTCCCCCCTTGCCACCCGCACCGCCCTGTCCGCCGTCGCCGAACCAGTCGGTGCGGGCGAGCGGCACCCAGGGCACGGCCCGCGGCCGCCACAGGCCCAGCCCGACCACGCGGTCGGCGTAGGCGGCGGTTTCGCGAAAGACGGTCTCCAGGACCGTGTCGTCGAGGTCGGGTCCGAGGGCATCGCGCAGGAAGGCGCGGGGAGACGCGAACAGAGCCCGCCGCGTCGCCGGCGGCGCCGACTGGACGCGCCGCACCTCCTCCAACGCCCGGCGCAGCACCGGCGTCGTCACAGCGTACCAGTTGCCGCCCAGCGCGTAGACGGACCGGGCCGTGGTGAAGCGGTTGAACTGGTCCTCGCCGAAGATCCGTTGCCGGTCCTCCGTCAGCAGCGGCTGCTCCGGGGCGTCGCCTGCCCGATGCAGGATCGGCACCAGCCGCGCCGCATCGCCGTCGCCCTTCAGGTCCAGCGAGAAGGAGTCCGCGACCGCGATGGTCATCGTGCCGATCGACCCGCCGGCGTCGGCTGTTCCGGCATCGATCGCGGCGGGCAACACCTCGCGCAACGCCGCCATGGCGGCGAAGCGGGCACCCTGGTCGTCGCCCGAGGCCTGAGCCACGCGATCAACCGCCTCCGCGATCTGGAAGTGGGCATCGGGCAACCGTCCCCACTCCCCGCCGATCCGCAGGAAGGCTCCCATCCGCGTCGCTCCAACCACTGGCTGGCCGGTCGGGCGGCGCCATTCCAACTCCACGGTGAAGGAGGCGCTGGTGATCAGGCCCCTGGTCCGCAGATGAACCACCACCGGTGCGGGGGGCGGAAGCCCAAGCGCCGACGCCTCTCGGTTCGACAGGCCGGCAACCGCCCGGTGTTCGATCAGCAGAAGGTCGCCGTCGGCAATGGCGCTGTCGGCGGCGATCAGCCGCTGCGCCAAGTCGACGC
>JAEZPL010000662.1 GCA_023413605.1 Pseudomonadota bacterium | reverse complement strand
TCGACTTGCCGTGGTCGATGTGCGCGATGATCGAGAAATTGCGGATGTGCGAAAGGTCAGTCATCGGTGCCCGGAGCCCTGGTTTGGGCCGGAACATAGGGCGGACGGACGATGCGCGCAATGGCGGTGTGGGGGCTGGAACGCGGTTGCGGGCAACAGGTCTTCGCGGATTGCACGGATTTGGACACGGATTTTCCCGCCATTGCTCCATGAGCGCCAGTCAATGAAGCCGGCATTGGAAAGCTGGGGCAGTATTAACGATAAAGTTTCGTGCAATCCGTGAAGACCCTGCCATCCACCAGGAATCCTGCGTCCCCCTCGTCTCACCCCACCAGCGCCGGTGCCACCTCCCGGTAAAGCTCCATGTACTCCTCGGCGGGGCCGTGCCAGCCGAAGTCGCGGGTCATGGCGCGCTGCTGCATGGCGTGCCAGCGTTCCGGCTTGCGGTACTGGGTGAAGGCGCGGCGCAGCGCCCAGGTCAGTTCCTGGGCGGTGGGGTTCACGAACTGGAAGCCCGTCGCGCTGCCGTCGTTCGACGCGGCCGGGTTGGCGTCCACGATGGTGTCGGCCAGACCGCCGGTGCGGCGGACCAGCGGCAGGGTGCCGTATTTCAGCGCGTACAGCTGCGTCAGCCCGCAGGGCTCCGACCGGGACGGGACCAGCAGCAGGTCGGAACCGGCCTGGATGCGGTGGGACAGCGCCTCGTCATAGCCGATGCGGACGCCGACCGACTTCGGATACCAGGTGGCGAGGTGGCGGAAACCGGCTTCCAGCGCCGGTTCGCCGTTGCCCAGCACGGCCAGCTGGCCGCCCCAGGCGATCCACTGGGCCGCGGCCTCCAGCACCAGATCCAGGCCCTTGTGCCAGGTCAGGCGGCTGACCACGCCGGCGATCGGGGCGTCGGGGCGGCGGTCCAGGCCGAAGGCGGCTTGCAGGTCGGCCTTGCACAGATCCTTGCCGCCGAGATCGTCGGCGCTGTAGCGGGCGGTGATGTGCGGGTCGGTCGTCGGGTCCCAGATGTGATAGTCCACGCCATTCAGGATGCCGGCCAGATCGTCGGCCCGCCCGGCGAGCCGGCCTTCCAGGCCCGACCCGTGCTCGCTCGTCTGGATTTCATGCGCGTAGGTGGGGCTGACCGTGGTCAGGCGGTCGGCGTAGTAGCATCCGGCCTTCAGGAAGCCGATGCCGCCGTAATACTCCACCCCGTCGATGCGGTAGGCGGAGGACGGCAGGCCCAGGTCGCTCATCATCCAGGCGCCGAAATGGCCCTGGTAGGCGATGTTGTGGATGGTCATCACCGTCGCCGGGCGGAACGGCCCGTCGAAGCGGTCGCGGCGCAGCCTCAAATAGGCCGGAATCAGGCCGGTCTGCCAGTCGTGCCCGTGCAGCACCTCCGGCCGCCACCACGGATCGTAGGCCTGTTTCGACGCGAAGCCGGCCGCGCACCAGGCCAGCGCCGCGAAGCGCTGGGCGTTGTCCGGCCAGTCCCGGCCGTCCGGCCCCAGATAGGGATTGCCCGCCCGGTCGTAGAGCGACGGGGCGTCCAGCACGTAGGCCAGCACGCCGTCCGGCGTGCGGCCGATGCGCAGGCGGGCGCTGTTGCCGCCCGGCAGGTCGGTGATCGGCCCGCCGACCTCCTGCAGGTCGGCCAGACCGTTCAGGACCGCCGGATAGCCCGGCAGCAGAAGGCGCACATCCGCGCCGGAGGCGTTGAGGGCGGCGGGCAGGGCGGCGGACACATCGGCCAACCCTCCGGTCTTGACGAGCGGGAAGCACTCCGGCGTGACGAACAGGACGCGCATGCTGGGTCGGTCTTTCGTTTCTTCTTGGTCTTTCCCCCCTCTCCCCTCCGGGGAGAGGATCGGGGTGAGGGGGATGTCGGGGGACCAGGGAGTTCGGCAAATGCCGGCCCCCTCACCCTAACCCTCTCCCCGGAGGGGAGAGGGGATATTCGATAGCGGAGAGGGACTTTTACTGATCCTTCTCCAACCGGTCGATCATGTCCTGGGTGATCAGGCAGACGCCGCCTTCGCTGCGGTAGAACCGCTTGGCGTCCAGTTCCGGATCCTCGCCGACGACGAGGCCTTCGGGGATCACCACGCCGCGGTCGATGACCACCTTGCGCAGGCGGCAATGGCGGCCGATGTCGCAGTCCGGCAGGATCACGGCCTCGTGCAACTCGCTGTAGGAGTTGACGCGCACCTCGCTGAACAGCAGCGAGTTCTTCACCAGTGAGCCGGAGATGATGCAGCCGCCGGACACCAGGCTGTCCACCGCCATGCCGCGGCGGTCCTCGTCATCGAAGACGAACTTCGCGGGCGGCAACTGCTCCTGGTAGGTGAAGATCGGCCACTCGCGGTCGTACATGTTCAGCTGCGGCGTGACGTGGCAGAGGTCCAGGTTGGCTTCCCAATAGGCGTCGATGGTGCCGACGTCGCGCCAGTAGGGCTCGGACTCGTGGCCGTTCAGGATGGCCGATTCCGCGAAGTCGTGCGCCATCACGCGGCAGCCGTTCTTCACCATCCAGGGGATGATGTCCTTGCCGAAGTCGCGGCTGGAGCCGGGCTCGTTGAAGTCGCGCTCCAGCTGGTCGTACAGGAACTCCGCGTTGAAGACGTAGATGCCCATGCTGGCCAGCGCCTTGTCGGGCTTGCCGGGCATCGGCGGCGGGTCGGCCGGCTTCTCGATGAAGTCGATGACGCGGTGCGTCTCGTCGACGTGCATCACGCCGAAGCCGGTCGCCTGTTCCCGCGGGACCTCGACGCAGGGCACGGTCACGTCGGCCTTCTTGGCGATATGGTCCAGCAGCAGCGCGCCGTAGTCCATCTTGTAGATGTGGTCGCCGGCCAGGATCAGGATGTATTCCGGCCCGTGGCTGCGCAGGATGTCCAGGTTCTGGTACACGGCGTCGGCGGTGCCCTGGTACCAGGCGGTCTCGCTGATGCGCTGCTGGGCGGGCAGCAGGTCGCAGAACTCGTTCATCTCGCCGCGGAAGAAGTTCCAG
>JAEZPL010000596.1 GCA_023413605.1 Pseudomonadota bacterium | reverse complement strand
CAGGACACGCACCACTTGGCCGAGGGCTTCTTCAGTTCGGGCACGCCCATCAGTTTGCAGCACAGCGTGCACTCTCCGCAGGTGCGGTCGGCCATAACGAAACGTCCTCATATCCCGGTGATGAGCGCGGACACTCGCACAGAGCATGGGTGTGGGGAAAGTGTTCGTTGGGGAAACGCGCGGCCCGGCAGGCCGGGGCGGATCAGGGCAGGCCGGCGACGGTCAGCGGCTCGCTCTGTTCCTTGACCAGCAGGCGTTCGATGGCGTCGGCGGGGGCGGGGCGGGCGTAAAGGTAGCCCTGGGCGTACTTGCACATGATGTCGCGCAGGAACTCGGCCTCCATCTCCGTCTCCACGCCTTCGGCGACGGCGTCCATGCCCAGGATCGCGGCCAGCGTGGCGATGACCTGGACGATGGCGGCGTTGCCCTCGCCCGTGGAGACGGCCTGGACGAAGCTGCGGTCGATCTTCAGCGTGTCGGCCGGGAACTTGTGCAGGTAGGACAGCGACGAATAGCCGGTGCCGAAATCATCGATGGATAGGCGCACGTCCATGTCGCGGATGCTCTGCATCAGGACCCGGCATTTGGCGGGATCCTTCATCAGCAGGCTTTCGGTGATCTCCAGCTTCAGGCTCGACGGCGGGATGCCGCATTCGTCCAGCACGCTGCGCACCAGTCCGACGAGGTCGTCGTCGCCGAACTGGCGGGAGGACACGTTGACGCTCATGAACAGCGGCGTCGGGTTCGGGAACATCCGCTGCCACCGGGCGAGTTGCCGCGCCGCCTCGCGCAGGGCCCAGCGGCCCATGGGGACGATCAGGCCCGATTCCTCGGCCAGCGGGATGAACTCGCCCGGCGGGACGAGACCGCGTTCCGGATGGTTCCAGCGCATCAAGGCCTCGAACCCGGCGATGCGGCCGGACGACAGCGCGACGATCGGTTGGTAGAAGAGGCAGAGCTGGTCCTGCTCCAGCGCCGTGCGCAGGTCGGTCTCGGTGCGCATCTGCGCCATCGCCTGTCGGCGCAGGTTGCTGTCGAACACGTCGATGCGCGCCCGTCCGCCCGACTTGGCGCGGTACATGGCAAGGCCGGCGTCCCGCAGCATGTCCTCCGGCCGGTCGTAGCCGGTGGCGCTGAGCGCGATGCCGATGGACGCGGTCAGCACCAGATCGTGGCCGTCCAGCGCCAGCGGCCGGGCGATGGTCTGGGCCATCCGCTCCGCGGCGGCCAGGGCGTCGCTGGCGTCGTCGATGTCGCCGATCAGCATGGCGAATTCGTCCACCGACAGGCGGGCCAGCGTGTCGCCCATGCGGCGGGTGCCGTCCAGCCGCTGTGCGATGATCTTCAGCAGGTTGTCGCCGACGATGGGACCCAGCGCGTCGTTGATCGACTTGAAGCGGTCGAGGTCGATGATCACCACGGCGAAGGGCTTGCCGCCGGAACGCCGGTCGCGGTCCAACGCCTGCCCGATGCGGTCGAGCAGAAGCGTGCGGTTGGGCAGCCCGGTCATGGCGTCATGGAAGGCGTCGAACAGCAACTGCTGCTCCGCCTTCTTCTGAGCCGTGACGTCGGTCATCGACCCGGCGATTCGCACCGCGCGCCCGGAGTCGTCGCGCACGGCAAGGCCGCGGACCAGCATCCACTGCGCCGTCCCGTCCGCCGCGTGGATGCGGAATTCATGCTGGAGATGGTCGCGCTCGCCGATCAGGTGCAGTTCCAGGGCGGTCCGCAGCCCGTCCAGGTCGTCGGGCAGGACGCGATCGAACCACTCCTCGATGCCGGTGGAGAGCGCGTCGACGGCAAAGCCCAGCATCGCCTTCCAGCGCGGGGAGTAATAGACCTCGCCCGTGTCCAGCCGCCAATCCCACAGCCCGTCGTTGGCGCCCGCCGCGGCGAGCGCGTAGCGCTCCTCGCTCTGGAGCAGCCGCTGTTCGGCGTTCTTGCGGTCCGTCACATCGGCCTGGCTGCCGACCAGCCGCGCGGGCTTGCCGTCGGCGTCCAGCACGGCGATGCCGCGGCAGGACATCCAACGGATGCTCCCGGCGGCGTCGCGCATACGGTATTCGATCTGGAAAACCGTGTTGTTGGCCCCCAGCGCGTCCAGCGCGTCGCGCAGGCGCTGGAAATCCTCCGGCAGGACGCGGCCGAGCCATTCGTCGGGGCTGGCGCCGATGTCGCCTTCCGCGAAGCCCAGCATCGCCTTCCAGCGCGGGGAATAATAGGCGGACCCGGCGGCGAGGTCCCAATCCCACAGCCCGTCGTTGCTGGCCGCGGCGGCGAGCGCGTAGCGCTCCTCGCTCTTGCGCAGGGCGGTTTCGGCAAGCTTGCGGTCGGTGATGTCGGAGACGGAGCCGACGAGGCGAATCGGGTCGCCGGATTCGTTCATCACCGCCATGCCGCGGCAGGCCAGCCAGCGCCATTGCAATGCGCCGCCGGTGGCCTCACTGGGGCGGGTGTCGGCGCGGCGCACGCGGTGTTCGATCTGGAAGGGCAGCGACACGCCCACCATCTGACCTTCGAAGGAGGCGTAAAGCCAGTCGATGTCCTCGGGGTGGACGTGGTCGAGCCAATCCTCCGGGCGATTCGCATCGCCCGGCGGCAGGCCGAGGAACTCCTTGAAGCGTGGGGACAGGTACATCGTGTCGTTGCGAAGGTCCCAGTCCCAGACGCCCTCGGAGCCAGCTTTCTCGGCCAGCAGGTATCGGTCGATCGTGCTGCTCAAGACCCCCTCTTCGCCGCGCGGGAAGGCCCGCCCCCGGATCATCGCTGTCTGGTCTGCCGTACGGACAATTCGCACGCTGCCACCATATTGCCGGAATGGTGAACGAGATGTGAAGCTTGCATCCGTTGCACGTCGTTTCCGGCGCGAGAAATTTCCGGACCCGTGCGAACCCGCTGGCGAATTGCGGGGGCGCCGACAACTTGATAGAGCATGGGCATGGAATGGTCCGATCAGGGCATCGTGCTGTCGGCCCGCCCGCACGGCGAGACCTCGGCGGTCGCCACCCTGCTGACACGGGAGCATGGGCGGCACGCCGGGATGGTGATGGGTGGCCGGACGAGCCGCCAGCGGGGCACGCTGGAACCCGGCACGCTGGTGGCGGCGCGCTGGCGCGGGCGGCTGCCCGAGCATCTGGGCAACTACGCGCTGGAAACGGCGCACGCCTACGCGGCGGAATTCCTGGACGATCCTCTGCGGCTGGCCAGCCTGACCGCCGCATGCGCCCTGGTCGAGGCCGCCCTGCCGGAGCATGAGGCGCACGCCCCCGTCTTCGACGGCCTGCTGGCCCTGTTCGGCCTGCTTGGCACCGACGCCTGGGCCGAATCCTACGTCCGGTGGGAGGTGGGGCTGCTGGGCGAGCTTGGATTCGGCCTCGACCTCGACCGTTGTGCGGTGACGGGGGCGAACGACTATCTGGCCTATGTCAGCCCGCGCACCGGACGCGCCGTGTCCGCCGTGGCGGGCGAACCCTACCGCGACCGGCTGCTGCCACTGCCCGGATTCCTGATCGGGCTGGGCGGCGGCGGCCCGCGGGAGGTGGAGGAAGGCCTGCGCCTGACCGGCCATTTCCTGGAACGGCACGTGCTGACCGGCCCGATGCCGGCGGCGCGAGAACGATTAAGAGAACGTTACGCGAACGCGGTGGCGCGTTCCCGCTAGATTTGGTATCCAGAAAGCATGACTGCCCAAGACCCCGTCCTCGATATTTCGGAGAAGCCGCTCCGCGAAGCCCTCAGCGAGCGGTACCTGAGCTACGCGCTGTCCACGATCATGGCGCGCTCGCTGCCGGACGTGCGCGACGGCCTGAAGCCCGTGCACCGGCGCCTGCTCTACGCCATGAGCCAGCTGCGGCTGGACCCGTCCACGCCGCCGAAGAAATCGGCCCGCGTGGTCGGCGACGTGATCGGTAAGTTCCACCCGCACGGCGACTCGTCGGTGTACGACGCGCTGGTCCGCCTCGCGCAGGACTTCGCGGTGCGCTACCCGCTGGTGGACGGGCAGGGCAACTTCGGCAACATCGACGGCGACAACGCCGCCGCCATGCGATACACCGAGGCGCGACTGACCGACGTCGCCAAGGCGCTGCTGGAGGGGATCGACGAGGACGCGGTCGATTTCCGCGCGACCTACGACGGCGACGGGGAGGAACCGGCGGTGCTGCCGGCCAACTTCCCCAACCTGCTGGCCAACGGGTCCAGCGGCATCGCCGTGGGCATGGCGACCAACATCCCGCCACACAACGTCGCCCAGATCTGCTCCGCTCTGCGCCTCGTCCTGAAATACAAGCAGGACTGCGTGAAAGCAGCGCTGGCCGGCAAGGAAAGGCCGGCGCCGACCAAAATCGAGGATCTGGTCACGCTGATCTCCGGCCCCGACTTCCCCACCGGCGGCGTGCTGGTGGAGCCGCGGGCGAACGTTGTGGAAGCGTATCGAACCGGACGCGGATCGTTCCGGCTGCGTGCCAAGTGGGAGGTGGAGAAGCTGGGGCAGGGCACCTGGCAGGTCGTCGTGACCGAGATGCCCTACCAGGTCCAGAAGGCCCGGCTGGTCGAAAAAATCGCCGAGCTTCTGGCCGCCCGCAAGCTGGTTCTGCTGGAGGACGTCCGCGACGAGTCGGCGGAGGACGTGCGCCTCGTCCTGGTGCCCAAGAGCCGGAACGTGGATCCCGAGGTCCTGATGGCCTCGCTGTTCCAGACGACCGATCTGGAAATCCGCTTCGCCATGAACATGAA
>JAEZPL010000449.1 GCA_023413605.1 Pseudomonadota bacterium | reverse complement strand
TGGCGAACAGGCGGTTCGCCTCCTCGTTGGTCAGGGTTTCGCCGTCGAACGTCAGATGCTCGTGCGGGATGAAATTGAACAGGGACGAGACCATCGTCCGCCGCGTTTCCAGCACCCAGTACTGGACGACCATCACAATCATGATGGTGACGATCATGCCCAGCGCCGCCGCCGGCCCCTCCGGCACGCCGAAACGGTGCAGCATGGTGTTCCACAGGGGGTTCAGCGTCACCACCACGACGAACACCGGAAGGCCGATGACCAGAAGCAGCAGAGCTTGAGCCTTTAGAAAGCCTTTGCTGAGCATCGCACCATCACCGTCCTGTTCCGTGGTCATGTCGTTTCCCCACACAATCCCGAGGAGGCAATCGCCCGCCATTTTTCGCACACTGTAAAACCCCACCCCTCGCAAGGTAAAGGGATCATTGCATTTGATTCTGATTCCAGACAAATAAGCGAATGATTGCGCAAGCCGCGGCGCTGCCCTTGCCAGAAGGCAGGCACATGGCTTCAGACCGCGCCCGGCGCGCCGCGGCCGTGCCGCTGGGGCTGAAGGGGCTGCGCGCGACCTTCCGGCGCCATTCCGCGCGAGCGACTGCCCCGGTGTCTTGGCCGGGTGTCTTGGCCGGGTGTCTTGGCCGGATTCTGGCCCGGCTTCTCGATGGTGGATTCCGCCGGCAGGACGCATCTGTCCAGAAGCCGGCGCGGCGCCCATCTTCCGTACACCATGAACATCTTCTATCTCGACCACGACCCGGCCGAAGCGGCACGCCTGCACTGCGACAAGCATGTCGGCAAGATGCTGGTGGAATCCGCGCAGATGCTCAGCACCGCGCTGCGGCTGAACGGGTTCGACATCGGTTACAAGGCGGCCTACGCCAACCACCCCATGACCGTCTGGGTCCGCTCCGGCGCGGAGAATTACGGCTGGGCGCTGGCCCTCGCCGACGGGTTGGCGGCGGAGTTCGCCCACCGCTTCGGCCGCACCCACAAGACCGCCGCGGTGCTGGACGACCTTCGCCACGGCGCCGACTGGCGGGCGCGGCTGGGCGACGGCCGGTCCACGCCGCTGCCGCTGTGCATGCCGGAGCCCTACAAGGTCGCGGGCGACCCGGTCGCCTCCTACCGCAACTTCTACCGCGGAGAAAAGGCGCGGTTCGCCCGCTACACCAACCGGCCGGTGCCGGACTTCATGGTGGGGGCGATGCCGCTGTGAGGCCCGGCACCGTCCCCCGCGCGGTCACGGCCGCGTTTCGGCCACCGTGCCGGGGTCGGAGATGACGACCTCCACGCGGCGGTTCTGCTGGCGGCCGGACTCGCTGCTGTTGGCGGCGACCGGCTGCGCCTCGCCCAGACCCTGGGCGGCGATGCGGCTGGGGTTCACGCCGCGGGCGGTCAGCGCGTCGCGCACGGCCATGGCGCGCTCCTCCGACAGGCGCAGGTTCGTCGCGGACGAGCCGGTGTTGTCCGTGTGCCCTTCGATGCGCAGGGTGCGGTCCGGATACTGCTGGAGGAACTGGGCCAGCCGGTCCAGGCGCGATTGCGCACCGGAGGTCAGCCGCGCGCTGCCCGTGGCGAACAGCACGTCGCCCAGCGACATGACGATGCCGCGCTCGGTCCGTTGGGCCTGAAGGTCGCGGAGCTGCTGCTCCAGCTCCGCGTTGCGGGATTGCAGGCGGTAGGTGTCGGCATTGGCGACGACGGACTGCGCGCCCTTCAGCGCGGCGACGTCCTGCGCGATCTGGATCTGGCGGTTGGCGATGTAGGCCTGATGATCCATCTCCGCGCTGTCGCCGTCCTTGCGCGCGGCCTCGCTCTTGCCCAGCGATTCCTCGGCGCGGCGCAATTCCAGCGTCGCGTTGCTGGCGATCTGCGGGTTCCCGGCGGCGGTCTGGTAGTTCTGGCGCGCCTGCACCAGCCCGGCGCTGGGGTCGGGGGTGGAGCAGGCCGCCAGCAAGGCGGCCAGCGCGCCCGCAGACGCAATGCCCAGTGTCTTCTTCCCGGCCGACGGCGTCTTAACCGCTGTCCTCATGGCTGGCCCTCCAGCGTGCGCGGGCTGCTCCAGGTCGACGTGCCGCTGGAGATCGGCGGCGTCATCGGCGCGGCGGCAGAGGGAGAAGTGTAGGGAGAGGTGGAGGGAGAGGTGGAGGGATAGGCACCCGGCACGCCCGATCCCGGCACAGGTGTGCGCGGAGCGGCCATCGTGCGCACGGCGCCGGCCGCCTGCTGCGTGGTCGCGCGCTGCGCGCGCACGGCGGCGAGATCGGCGTCCACCTGCGCCTCTTCCGCCAAACGGCGGGCCTTGGTGCGGTCGTCGGCGCGCATGGCGTTGTCGGCGGCGCCCAGCTTTTCGCGGGCGGTCTGGAATTCCACAGGCGCGTATTGAAGGGCGCCGGCACGCTCGGCGTTCTGGACGGCTTGGGCGGAGGCGCCGAGCTGCGCGGTCGGCGGCGCCTCGCTGGCGCACGCGGCAAGCCCAAGCGACGCCGACAGAATGGCGGCGGCCCGCCATCCCTGGGTCGTGATGCTGTTCCGGTTCATGGTTCGGGTTCCTGATAGGCCGAAAGGACGGCCGCGTGGAATGTTCGCCGTTGCAACGCGCGGTAACGGGGGAAAGTTCCTCAAACGTTGTTTCGGCCGCGCCACGCAACCCGCGCTTGCCCTCGGCCTATCCCCGCTCTGCCGCGCGCGACAGCCGCTCGCCGCGCCGGTGCCGCACCAGCCGCACGATGTAGAGCAACAGCAAGGTCACGAACAGCAGCAGCGCGCCCGGCACCATGTAGTCGGCCAGGAACGGAAACCCCGACCGCACCAGATAGCCGGTGCTGGCCAGCACCAGAACCCACAGCGTCGACCCGATGGCCGCGTAGGCCAGGAAGACCGGCAACCGCAGCCCGCAGGCTCCGGCGGGGATGGATATCAGCGTGCGCAGCCCCGGCAGCGGCTGGCACAGCATCACGGCGATGCCGCCCCGCCGCGCGAACCACTCCGTCGCCTGGTGCACCTGCTCCGGCCGCACGGTCAGCCAATGGCCGTAGCGGCGCAGGAAGGCCTCGAACCGCTCGCGGCCCAGCAGATGGGCGGGCAGGTACCAGACCATCTCCCCCACCGCCGAACCCAGGCCGCCGGCCAGCGCCACCAGCAGCAGGTTGAAATTGCCGTCCGCCGCGCCCATCCCGGCCAGCGGGATGACGGTCTCCGCCGGAACGGGCGGAAGGACGCGGGCCAGCACCAGCATCAGGAAGATGCCGACGTAGCCCAGATGCTGCACGATGCCGGTGATCCATTCGGTCATAGCCCTTTCAGAACCACCCCCGGCGCCGTTCCGTTCCCCGGCCCTGCCGAAAAGCCGCCCACAAAAAAAGACCGGCCGGGGATGGACCGGCCGGAAGTCTTCGGGGGCGAGGGAGAAAGCTGGGAAGCGATGATCCGGGTGTCTGTCTGGCCTCCAGGGCTGTCCGTCGGTGTCGATGAGGGAACCCTACGCCCCCGCCGCCCGCGCCGCTGTGAAGCGGGCCACAACCGGGCTCTGTTCTCCGGAAAAAGCGGCTGCGGACATGGATGCCCCGGCATGAACGCCCCGACATGGACGCCCCGACATGGACGCCCGCTTACCCATCCCTGAATTTGATCGCCATCAAGCATCAGGCGGCCGTTTTGGTGTTTGATGCCGCCATGACCACAGACCTCTCCCTCGCCGCCCTGTTCCTGTTCGTCAGCCACGCCGTTCCCTCCTGGCCGGGGGTGCGGCCGGCGCTGATCGGGCGTCTGGGGCGCGCGGGCTTCATCGCCCTGCACTCGCTGGGTTCGATCCTGGCGCTCGCCCTGTTCGTCTGGGCCTACCGCGAGGCCGGGGGCGGTATGCCGCTGTTCACCCCGGCGGGCTGGTCCGCCCCGCTGGTCGCGGCACTGATGCCCGTGGCCTTCCTGCTGATCGTCGCCCGCGTCACCACCAAGTTCGGGGAGGCGGAGGCGCCCAACCCGCCGCGGGGCATCTACCGGGTCACCCGCTTTCCGGGCAGCATGGGCCTGCTTCTTTGGGCGCTTCTGCACCTTCAGGCGACCGGCGACGGCCGGCGCGTGGTGCTGTTCGTCACCATGGCCGCCATCGCCCTGTTCGCCATGGTCAAGAACGACTGGGTCCTGCGCCGCAGCGACGCCGGCCGGGCCTTCCGCGCCGAAACCTCCGCCCTGCCCTTCGCCGCCATTCTGCAAGGCCGCCAGCGCTTCGACGCGGGCGAGATCGGCTGGGGCCGTCTGCTGGGCGGGCTGCTCGCCTACGCGGCGATGCTCCACATCCATTCGCTGCTGTTCGGGGTGAACCCGCTCTACTGGCTGTAGACGGTCTCGATCCGGTCGAACTCGCCGGGGGCCGGCGGCACCCAGTCGGCGCGCATCTTGGCGACCAGCCACGGCGGCACCGCCGTTCCGCCGGCCGACGCGCGGTCCATCAGGCGCCGCACCAGAACCTCGTCCGGCGCGTCGAACAGAACGCCGATCCGCTCCCACCCCTCCGGCACGCGGGACAGGATGCGGCGCCGCGCCTTGGGCGTCACGTTCGTGGCATCCACCACCACGTCGAGGCCGTGGGTGAAGGCATCGGTCAGCCGGCGCCGGTACTCCTTGTCGATGGGCCGGGAGAAGGACCGCCAAGCCTCGCGGTAGGACACGCCCTCGCCCTCCGCGACCGCCTCCACGACGTCGTCGCGGCTGACGGCGATCGCTTGCCCGGCACGCTGCGCCAGGAAGGCCGCCCGCCATGTCGTCTTGCCGCTGCCCGGCGGCCCCATCAGCACATAAACGGTCGGCAAGAGTACCCCCGCTGGCGCCCGGCACGCCCCCAGCGTCCGGCTGTTTAAACAGGCGCCAACGCAACGTGAAGGCGCCATTCGATGACCATTCGAGACATCATGACCCGCGACGTCCAAGTCGTCGGGCCGGACGAGACCATCCGCAAGGCAGCCCAGCTGATGGACCAGTTGAACGTCGGCGTGCTGCCGGTGTGCGACGGGGAAAAGCTGGTGGGCATGATCACCGACCGCGACATCACCGTGCGCGCCACGTCGGCCGGCATGGCGCCGGACCAGTGCCGGATCGCCGACGTCATGACCACGGAGCCCCGCTATTGCTACGAGGACGACCCGGTCAACGAGGTGTCCCGCCTGATGGGCGACCAGCAGATCCGCCGCATTCCGGTCGTGGACCACAGCAACCGGCTGGTGGGCATCGTGTCGCTCGGCGATCTGGCCACCGACGCCAAGGACGAGCGCGCGGCGGAGTCGGCCCTGGAGCAAATCTCGGCCCCGTCCGAACCGGACCGGACCTGAAGGAGGCAGCGATGGAACACGTCACAGGCAAGGACGACCGGCGCATCCGCGAGCGCGCCCACGCGATCTGGGAACGGGCGGGCCGCCCCGAAGGCCATCACATCGAGCATTGGGACCAGGCGACCCGCGAAATCGCCGAAGAGGACGCCGCTCTCGGCCCAGACGCCGGCATCCCGGTGCCCGACAACGCCAGCGAACGCGCGCTGCGCGAAGCCGCCGAGCACCTGCGCGGCGTGGACAGCCACGCCAGCGGCCACAGCGACGAACCCCACCGCCGCCCCTCCGCCACCAACCCGGCCGAGGTTACGGAGACGGGTTGGGCGGGAACGAGGTCTTAGGGGCGGGGTTTGCCCCCACCCTCCCCCGCTGGGCGGGGGAGGGTGGGGCCCGACGGCCGAACTTACGCCTCCTCGACCGACACGGCCTCCGGGCCCTTCTCGCCCTGGCGGACGGTGATGCGCACGCGCTGGCCGTCGTTCAGGCCGCTGAGTCCGGACCGCTCGACCGCCTTGGCATGGACGAACACGTCCTGGCCGCCGCCGTCCTGGGCGATGAAGCCGAAGCCCTTGGTGGAGTTGAACCACTTCACGGTGCCGTCGACCTGCGAGGTCGGACCGCCCGCGGCCGGACGGCGCGGGCCACCGAAGCCGCGATCACCGCCGAAGCCGCGATCACCACCCCGATCTCCATAGCTACGATCTCCATAGCCACGGTCGCCACCCCGGTTGCCGCCCCGGTCACCGAAGCCGCGATCGCCGCCCCGATCACCAAACCCCCGGTCGCCAAACCCACGGTCACCGCCCCGGTCGCGATCGCCGAAGCCGCGTCCACCGCGGTCCCCACGGTCGCCGAAGGAACGCTCGCGGTCGCCATAGGACGGACGCGGCCCCTGCGGACGGTCGCCCTGCGGCCGCGACGGGCGGGCGGTGGAAGCGGTGGAGGTGTCGACGGAATGCAGGACGCTGACCTGGTTGCCCTTGCGTCCTTCCACGATGTCCACCACCACGGTGGCGCCGTCCGGCAGGGCGTCGAAGCCGGCGGTACCGACGATGGCGGCGGGGATGAGGGCG
>JAEZPL010000350.1 GCA_023413605.1 Pseudomonadota bacterium | reverse complement strand
CGGCCGGCGCATGAAGAGTTCCATGATCGGCCGGCCGTATGACCCTCTCGCACATTGCTGTGCAATGTGCTGTCGGGTTTGTACCGAAGGCGTTTGATGGAACTCATCAAACGCCTTCGGTATCAGGCGTCCTTCGCCCAGCGGGCGGCGGCGCTGTCGTCCGATTCCTTGGCCTCCACCCAGCGTTCGCCGTCCGGCGTCGCTTCCAGCTTCCAGAAGGGGGCCTTGGTCTTCAGCCAATCGATCAGGAAGTGGCAGCTTTCGAAGGCTGCGTCGCGGTGGGCGCTGGCCGTGGCGACCAGCACGATCTGGTCGCCGGGCTCCAGCCGGCCATAGCGGTGGATGATCAGCGCGTCGTCCAGCGGCCAACGCGCCCGCGCCTCCGCCTCGATTGCCTCCAACTGCTTCTCGGTCATGCCGGGATAGTGTTCCAGCGTCATGGCGCTGACCGTAGCGCCGCCGGCCATGTCGCGCACCAGTCCGACGAACAGTGTCACCCCACCGATGGACGTACGGCCACGGGTCATGGCGGCCAGTTCGGCCCCGACGTCGAAATCCTCGCGCTGAACCTTGACGGTCACGAACCCTTCTCCCCATCCGCACCGAAACGCAGGGCGTTCAGCGTGAAGCCCCAGTTCGTGGTGACCCAAATCTCTTCTTCCGGCCGCAGGTTGCGGTCCTGGATCGCCAGACAGATCCGCCCGGCGATGTAGCCGAACAGAACGAGCCCGACCTCATCCACCCAATCCTCCAACGCGCGGCAGAGGTCGAGCAGTTCCGCCGGAATGGCGCCGCGCTTCAGCGCGTCCTCGTTGCGGGCCTTGAAAAAGGCGGCGTCGGCGCCGTAGTTGCGCAGCAGAATCTGCGCCTCGTCCCGCACGCGGGCGCGGTTGCGCTCCGGATCGGGATCCAGCGCGATCCGATCGGCCAAAGCGTCCATCCCCGGCACGAACATCAGGCGGACGATCTGCGTGCGCTCCGACACCACGCCTTCGGCCCCGGCGTAGACACCGTCCACCTCATACATGGTGTAGCCCTGGATGCCCGACGACAGGCGCGCGGCGATCCGGTCGATGTTGTGCGCCAACTCGGGCCAGTGCCGTTCCAGAAGCTGGACGATGTGCGACCGCGGGTGCGTGTCCGCCAGATACGCGCGGATGTTCGCCGCATCGAAGGCTTCGGTCAGCGTGTCGTACAGCACGCCCTGAAAGTCGGCGCGCTTGGGCAGATACAACTCCGCCTGCAAACCGTGCTCGGGCGCCTGGAACAGGTACTGGCGGGACGGTGCGTGACCGGCCATCGGGACGGCTCAGCCGCCGGTGACGGGCGGGAACAGGGCAACCTCGTCGCCGGATGAGATGGGGTGGTCGTAGGGCACATGCTCCTGGTTCACCGCGACCTTCACGACCTTGGAGTTGGCGAGCGCCTCCGCGTGCTTCGGGCTGCGGGTCTTCAGCCATTCGACCAGCGCGCCCACGTCCTTGACCTCCGCCGGCACATCGACCGTCTCGGTCGCGACGCCGATCTTGGTGCGCAGCCAGGCGAAATAGAGGACCTTCATCACCGAACCTCACTGAAAGGCAGGAATTCCACGACCATGCCGGGCTCGACGCGGGTCACGTCTTCCGGCAGTTCGACCAGCCCGTCGGCCTCGACCATCGACGACAGGATGCCCGCGCCGTCGCGCGGGTGCTTGACCGCGGTCAAAACGCCGTCGGCGGCGCGGGCGAGCGTCGCCCGCACATACACCCGCCGGCCGGCCTTCTTCTTGTAGGTAAAGCCGGCGCGCAGCGGGAACAAGGCCGGAGCCTCTTCCGCGGCGCCCATCAGCCGCAGCAGGATCGGCCGCGCGATGCGCAGGAAGGTGACCATCACCGCCACCGGGTTGCCCGGCAGCCCGATGAAGGCCGCGTTCCCCACCGTGCCCAGCGCGACCGGGCGCCCCGGCTTGATGGCGAGGCGCCAGAAATGCAGGGAGCCCTGCGCCTCCACCGCCGCCTTGACGTGATCCTCCTCCCCCATGGACATGCCGCCGGAGGTGATCAGCGCGTCGTGCCGGTCCGCCGCGTCGCCCAGCGCGTCGCGGATGGCCTCCCGCCGGTCGGGCAGGATGCCGAGGTCGGTGACGGCGCAGCCGAGTTGCCGCAGCGCCGCGATCAGCGCGAAGCGGTTGGCGTCGTAGATGCAGCCGGCGTCCAGCGGCACCCCGGGCTCCCGCACCTCGTCGCCGGTGGAGAAGACGGCGACGCGCAGGGCCTTGCGCACCTCCACCTCCCGCTGGCCGAGCGAGGCGAGCAGGCCGACGTCCTCCGGCCGCAGCCGCCGTCCGGCCGCCAGCACCGTGGAGTCCTTCCGCATGTCTTCCCCCGCCTTGCGACGGTTGGCCCCGCGCTTGATGCCGGCGGGGATGGACACGGTGTCCTCCCCGGCCATGCAGTCCTCCTGCATCAGCACGGTGTCGAAGCCCGCGGGCATGGGGGCGCCGGTGAAAATGCGCACCGCCTCCCCACGCCGTCCGGCGCGGTCCAGCGCGTGCCCGGCGGCGACGCGGGCGGTCACCGGCAGCACGGTCGCGCCTTCCGGGTTCAAATCGTCGAAAAACACGGCATAGCCGTCCACGGCGGAGTTGTCGTGCGGCGGCACGTCGAACGGCGCCACGACGTCGCCCGCCAGCACGCGGCCCAGCGCATCGGACAGCGCGACGCATTCGGTTCCGGTCACGGCGTCCACGCGCTCGGCCAGCAGGGCCAACGCCTTTCCCACCGCCATCATCTCGCCGCCGAAGGCGAAGCAATCGTTGCTAAGCTGAGCCATGGGACCACTCTAGCCCTGCGGGCCCGCGGCTGCGAAGCCCGTTCTGCTTGGGTGTGCGGATTGCGCGCGGATCACCGCGGGCCGTCAGCGCACCCGATGATTCAACCCGCAGCGTTCCACGATGAAGGCGGCCATCGCCTCCTCGTCGTTCAGGTCGAACACGGGAACGGGGGAGTCCGGCACCGGGCCGTCGCTGGCGATGGCGACGATGGACGGGTCGCCGGGGGCGATCATCGGCTTGCCGACCGCTGGCCGCCACACCTCGATCTTCTCGTGCGGTTCACGCTTGAAGCCCTCGATCAGCAGCAGGTCCACCGGGGACAGCTTCGGCAGAAGCTCGTTCAGCGTCAGTTCCGGCTCGTCGTCGCGGATCTCGTGCATCAGCGCCCAGCGGCGGGGCGAGCTGACCAGAACCTCCGTCGCACCGGCCACGCGGTGGTTGTGGCTGTCCTTGCCCGGATGGTCGATGTCGAAGCCCTTGTGGGCGTGCTTCATGGTCGAAACGGTCAGACCGCGACGGATCAGCGCGGGAATCAAGCGGACCATCAGCGTTGTCTTGCCGCTGCCGCTCCATCCCGTCAGGCCGAACATCTTCATGGAAGCCCCTATCCTCCTCCCCCGTGTCGCCCTCCGGCCAGTTCCGATCTGGTATGCCAGGGGCGTTTTCCGTCACATAGCAGAATCCCGCGGGCAAGCGAACGGATAATGGCGGGCCACCGGGACCAGCCGCGGGAAACGCGATCAGCCGGGGGTGCGGGCCGGGTTGGCCGGGGGGCTTTTCGGCCGCTTCGCCGGCTGGTGCGCCATCATGTGCTTCAGCCCGGCGCGCATGTAATCC
>JAEZPL010000330.1 GCA_023413605.1 Pseudomonadota bacterium | reverse complement strand
GCTCCAGGCCGGGCAGGCGGACGACGGGCTGCTGGAACGCGCGGCCCGCGCCGGCTTGGAGGTGCTGCGCCGGAACCCGCGCGGAACGCGCGCGGCGGCGGTGATCGCCTACCGCTTCTACCGGCGGGGCCGCACGGACCTCGCCTCGCGCTTCATGCGCCGGTTCACCCGGCGCTTCACCCCGGCGGAGGTGGCGGCGGATTTCGAATTGCGGCTGTGGTCCATGGTGCAGGCCGGTCGCGGATTCCTGGACGGGGTGCCGGCCGCGGACGATCTGCCCGGCGCCTTCCCGCCGCTGGAGACGGTGTTCGAGCCGCCGCCCGGCGATGGGCCGTTGCTGGCCGTGTCCTGCGACGACGGCTATTACCGCCGCTTCGCCGGCGCGCTGCTCGCGTCGGTGGAGGTTCCGGGAGAGTTGGCGGTGCACGTGCACGTCATCAATCCCTCGCCGGAGACGGAAGCCGATCTGGCCGCGTGGCGTTCCCGCCTGCCCCTGGGTTTCAGCCGTGAGCGGGCGGACTTCACCGGCTGGGACGACCATCGCCGCACCACCTATTACGCCTGCGTCCGCTTCCTGCGCTGGCACCAACTGCTCGGGCGGCTGGGGCGGCCTTTGGTGCATGTGGACGCGGACTGCACGGTTGCCGCCGACATTGGGGAACTGGTGGAGAGAATGCGGGGCTTCGACGTCGGGCTGTTGCACGACCCGCGCGGGCGCGGGCCGACGCGGGAGATCACCGTCTGCTTCGCGTGGTTCCAGGCTACGCCGCGGGGCCGCGCCTATCTTGAGCGTACGGCGGCCTACATCGCCCAATTCCTGCGCCAGGGGCGCGGTTATTGGATGCTGGACCAGGCGGCGCCCTTCTGTGTGCTCGACGCGCTGTCGAAGCGCGGGGAAAGGCCACGGGTGCACATGTTCGATTTCCTGGATTTTCCCTGGGTGCGCTTCGTCGGGGAGAAGTGATACCGAAGGCACATTGCACAGCAATGTGCGAGAGGGTCATGCGGCCGGCCGATCATGGAACTCTTCATGCGCCGGCCGTATGAGGCCGCCTCAGCCGGCCGCCCCGTCCCGCGCGCACCGGTCGACCGCGCATTGCCGACAGCACTGGGTGCACAGCTCCTCCAGGTCGACGGAGATGCCGTGCAATTCCAGCACGCCCTGGGCATAGACGCTGTAAAGGCGGGCCAGCGTGCTGCGCGCCGCCGAAACCTCGCCGACGCCGTTCGCCGCGGCGGTCGCCGCGACCGCGCGTTCGACATCCTCGATGGCTCGCCGGACAGTCGCGATGGTCAGCATCCAACACTCCCGAGCGCCCCCGGGAACTCGTTGTGGTTGCGGGGCGGCTTCCGGATTGTTTGAGCTAAAATTGTTTGTTGGACAACCTGAAATTCTGCATAGGCGCCGTGCTCGTCTGTATATGATGCGCGCGTACGATCAGGCGTCCGTTCCCGAGCGATGCCAAAGGTCCCGTAACGCGGCGGCCAGATGCGCGGCAAGCGTCCGGCCGTCGCATAGCGGTCCGGCGGCCATGCGCCCGCGCAAGGTCCGGCGCAGGTCGGCCAGACGCGCCGGATCCGCGGCCCAGGCCGCGGCAAGATCCACATAGTGGGCCGGGTCGCGGGCCACGCAGCCTTCCACCCCCGCGACCGTCAGGAAGGCCAGGGAATGGCGGCTGGAAAAGGTCTCGCCCGGCAGGGTGATCACCGGCACGCCCATCCACAGGGTTTCCAGCGTCGTGGTGCTGCCGGCGAAGGGGAAGGGGTCCAGCGCCACGTCCACCTTGGCGCACCAGCCCATATGCTCCTGGCTGCTGGTGGCGCCGACCAGGGTCAGCCGGTCCGACGCGATGCCGGCCTCGGCCAGCCGGTTGCGCCACGTTGCCGCGGTGACCGGGCAGGACAGCGCCTTGGTCTTCAGCAGCAGGCGGGAGTCCGGCACGCGGGCGAGCAGGGCGGCCCAGGTCGCCAGCACCTCGCCGGTCAGCTTGGTCAGGATGTTGAAGGCGCCGAAGGTGACCGGCGCGCCGTCCAGGCAGGGCGGTGGGGTCAGGTCCGGCGCATCGTCCGGCGGGTCATAGGCGATGAAGGCGCCGGGCATGCGCAGAATGCGCTCCGTGTAGAACCGCTCCGCCCCCTTCGGCACATGGTGGGCGTCGGCGACCAGCCCATCCATGGCGGCAAGCCCGGTCGTGGCCATGTAGCCGGACCACGCCACCTGCACCGGGGCAGGCTTGCGCGCGAAGACGCCCAGCCGCCCGCGCGCGTTGTGGCCGGCAAGATCGATCAGCACGTCCACGCGATCGGCGCGGATTCGCGCGGCAACCTCCTCGTCGGGCAGGCCGGCGACCGGCACCCAGCGTTCCGCCGCCGCCTGGAATCGGGCGGTCAGGTCGTCCGCCTCCGTCTGGTTGGCGTAGAGGAACAGGCGCACGCCGCAGGCGGGCAGGGCCTCCACGGCGCGCACGGCGAACTGCCCGGCCGGGTGGCGGCGGAAATCGCCGGACAGGATGCCGACGACCAAAGGCCGGTCGGTTCCGCGGTCCACCCGGTGCGGAGACCAACCCGCCCGCAGGGGGGCGCCGTGCACGGCGTCCCAGGCCCGATGGGAATCCAGCACGCGGGCGAGCGTTACCCCGGGCCGGAACAGATCCAGATAGGCAAGGTTGGAACGCGCCTCGGCCAGATCCGGCCGCAGCGCGAGCGCGCGGCGGTAACCGGCTTCCGCCCCGTCCAGGTCGCTCTGCGTCTGGCGCACGAGCGCGAGGTTCGCGTGGGCCTCCGCCAGATCCGGGCGCAGCGCGACGGCCCGGCCGTAGGCGTGCCCGGCATCGGCGAACCGGTGCAGCCTTTGCAGCGCGTCGCCGCGGCGCAACGCGGCTTCGGCGAAGTCCGGCCGCACGGCTTCGGCGCGCCGGGCCACCCGCTCCGCGGCATCCGCCGGGCCGACGGCGAGCAAAGCCGCCGACAGGTTGGCCAGCGCCGTGGCGTGGTCGGGGCGCAACGCCAGCGCGCGGTGCAGGACCGACGCCGACTCAGCGGCGCGCCCGCGTTGCAACATCAGCGCGCCACGGTTGGCGTGCGCCTCCACGAATCCGGGATCGTCGCCCAGCGCCGCGCGGTAGGCCGCATCCGCCTCGTCCGCCCGGCCAAGGGCGGTCAGGACATTGCCCAGGTTGAAGCGTGCCCGGGCATAGCCGGGGCGTTTGGCCGCGGCCTGCCGGTAGGCGGCGACCGCCTCCTCCAGCCGGCCCAGCGACTCCAGCGCGTTGCCAAGGTTGTAGAGGGCCTGCGCGAAGCCGGGCCGCAGGCGGATCGCTTCGCGGTGGGCGGCGGCGGCGTCCTCCGCCCGGCCCAGCGCCCGGAGCGCGCTGCCCAGGTTGTCGTGGTAATCGGCGGCGCGCCGGTCGGCCCGGATGGCGGCGCGGATGCGGACCTCCGCCTCCTGCGGGTGGCCGGCCTGGAGGTAGGCGACGCCCAGCAGATGCAGCGCGTCGGGGTGGTCCGGCACCGTGTCCAGCACGGCCTGATAGCCCGCCGCGGCCTCGGCCAGTCGGCCGGACTGGTGGTGGGCCAGCGCCGCGGCCAGCACGTCCTTGATCGTCGCCATGCAGCCTGTCTAACCGCCGCCACGATTGCGTGCCACAAGTTTTGCAGCCCGGAAGATTGCCGGCGAAGTTTCAACACTTGACCCGGAGGCCGTACCTCGTCAGCTTCTCGCTCTGCTTTCCACGATGCACGCTCATGAATCGACTGCAACGGTACCTCTTCCGCAACCTCTTGATCGCCACGCTGTATTCGACCGCCGGCCTGACGCTGACGATCTGGCTGAGCCAGTCGCTGCGCCTGATCGAAATGGTGGTGGAAGCCGGCGCGCCGATGCGGATGTTCCTGTGGCTTCTGGTGCTGACGGTGCCGCCCTTCCTCGGCATCGTGCTTCCGCTCGCCCTGGTGGGCGCGATCCTGTTCACCTACAACAGGCTGTCCACCGACAGCGAGCTGAACGTGATGCGGGCGGCGGGCGTCGGCCCCTTCTCCCTGGCCAAGCCGGCGATGGTGCTGGCCTTCGGGGTGATGGTGGTCGTCTATGCGCTGAACCTGTGGATCACGCCGGCCGCCCATCAGGAGTTGGTGCGCATGGAATACGCCGTGCGCAGCGACTATTCCCAGCTGTTCCTGCGCGAAGGCGTGTTCAACGAGGTCGGGGACCGCTTCAGCGTCTTCCTGCGGGAACGCGACAGCGACGGCAACCTGCACAACGTGGTCATCCACGACGGCCGGGTGCCGGAAAAGCCGGTGACCATCCTGGGCGAGCGCGCCGTGATGCTGACCGGGGCGGAGGGCGCGCGGTTCGTGGTCTTCAACGGCAACCGGCAGGAACTGGACCGCAAGACCAACCGCCTGTCGCAGCTGTTCTTCGAACGCTACGCCGTGGACCTGAAGGTGCTGACCAGCTCCGGTGGGGAGCGCTGGCCGGACGCGCGCGAACGCTCGACGGACGAGCTTCTGAACCCGCCGCCCGACGTGGCCGGGAACGAAAAGATGGTTCGCGACCTGCTGGCGGAACTGCACCACCGGCTGTCCTCGCCCCTGCTGGCGCTGGCCTACACCATGGTGTCGCTGGCCGCCCTGCTGTCGGGCGAATTCAACCGGCGCGGCCAGGCCTCGCGCGTGACCACCGCGGTGCTGATCGTGATGGGCATCCAGGCGGCGGTGCTGGGCCTCAGCAGTCTGGCGGCCAAGATGACGATTCTGGTGCCGACGCTCTACATTCTGCCCATGCTGGTGCTGGGGCCGGCGACCTGGGTGCTGGCGCGCAACCTGCGCCGGCGCGGCCCGCCTGCGGGCGAAACGGCGGCGGGGTAAGGGGCTGGACCGGTCTTGCGCATCCTGTTCATCACCTCCAACCGCCTGGGCGATGCGGTCCTGTCCACCGGCCTGCTGGGCCATCTGGTGGACCGCCACCCCGGCGCCGCTCTGACCGTGGCCTGCGGGCCGTTGCCGGCCCCGCTGTTCCGCGCCGTGCCGGGGCTGGAACGGCTGATTCCCATTCCGAAGCGCCCCTATGCGCTGCATTGGTTCGACCTGTGGCGCGCCTGCGTGGGCACCCGCTGGGACCTCGTGGTCGATCTGCGCAACTCCGCCGTCGGCCGGCTGGTTCCGGCGCGGCGCCGCGCCTTCCATGCCCGCGCGCCGGAGTTGCACAAGGTCGAGGAGATCGGCCGGGTGCTCGGCCTCGATCCGCCGCCCGACCTGCGGCTGTGGATCGACGGAGAGGCGGAGGCCGCGGCCGACCGTCTGCTGCCACCGGGCATCGGCCCGTTCCTGGCGATCGGGCCGACGGCGAACTGGGTGGGCAAGGAATGGCCCGTCGCCCGCTTCGCTGAACTGGCCGACCGCCTGACCGGCTCGGGCGGTCCGCTGGACGGTGCCCGGGTGGCCGTCCTGGCGGCGGGGCCGGAGCGGGAGCGTGCGTTGCCGCTGCTGGACGCGCTGGGCAACCGCGCCATCGACCTGACCGGCCGGACCGACCCGTTGACCGCGGCGGCCTGCGTCCGCCGTGCCGCGCTGTATGTCGGCAACGATTCCGGCCTCATGCACATCGCCGCGGCGGCGGGCACGCCGACGCTCGGACTGTTCGGGCCGGGCTTTCCGGAGACCTACGGCCCCTGGGGCGTCCGGGCGCGGCTGGTCGTCAGCACCGTGCCGCGGGCGGAACTGTTGGCGCGCCAGAAAGCCGACCCGAACGCCCGCGGGCTGATGGACGGCATCACGGTGGAGGCTGTCGAAAGGGCGGTGCGGGAACTGATCGGGGCTGTAACGGGTGGGGCGCCGCAAGTCGTGACAAAAGCTTGCAAATCTCCCGAAATAGGTCCCTTAAGTTGACAAAGCTTAGCGAATCCCGGACAATCTTCGACACTCGCACCTGAGCGAACATACCTTTGTCCGACGGGCTGCCCCGAGGGTTTGGAATGAAGCCGACACCGACCTACGCAAACAAGCCGACCTCGGATAATCCTCGCGATGTCGAGGCCTGGGCGCTGGCCGAGGCCGCGCGGAGGCTCATCGACGCCAGCCGCAACCCCGACAATGTCGAGGCGTTGCGCGCCGCCCTGCAATTGAACCAGCGCCTGTGGACCATCTTCCAGGCCGCGATGACCGAGGACGACTGCGGCCATCCGGCGGAGGTGCGGACGAACATCGCCGCCCTGTCGCTGCTGGTGGATCGTGAGACCGTCGCCCGCCTGATCGACCTGGACGTGACGAAGCTCGGCACGCTGGTGGAGATCAACCGCTCGGTGGCCAGCGGCCTGTCGGCGCGCCTGGACGCCCCCCAAGCCCCCGCACAGGCCCCCACGCAGGCTCCCGCCCAGGCGGCCGTACCGCACGCGGCGGCACCCGGCCGGCCGCCGATGGCGCCGCCCGCTCCGGCCCCCGATGGAGCGCCGGCTCAACGCCGGCCGCTCAGCATCTCGATCTGACGGCCCTACGGCGGTACGAACGAAAAAGCCGGCGCCCTCGGGGGCGCCGGTTTCATTTTGGGCGGCTGGTGTTGGAATGGCCCACGGTTGGGCCGCGCTTGCGCTTGGCCGACCGTGGGCGTGCTCTTCACGCCAAGTAGTTCAGCAACGACAACTTCTGCGTCTGGCCGGCAACGGTGTAGGCGGCTTCCAGGGCGTTCATGGATGTTCTCAGGCGGGCCGCCACTTCCGTCTCGTCGATGCCTTCGATGTCGGCGATCCGCTGGACCACCGTGGCGTTGGCGTCCTTGTGCTCGGTCTTCTTCTGGTCCAGCGTCGCGCTGTCGGAAGCAACCTTGGCATGCACCGACCGCACTTCGTCCTTGGCCTGGGCCATCAACTCGCGGGACTTGGCGACGTATTCCTCGTACTTGCCGGGGTTCGACGCGGCGACGCGGGCCATGCGGAAGGCCGCGACCAGCTTCTGGAACGCGGGATCGGTGCTGGTGACCCCATAGGTGATGGACAGCCCGTCGTCCACCGTGACGAACGCTTTGTCCCATGCCTTGCCGTCCTGCCGCTTCGACATGAAGTCCTTGTCGTAGAAGGGCAGTTCCGGCGGATTCACATAGGGCATGTCCGTGATGGAATCCGACTCCGCCGGCAACGTCGCCACGGAGACCGTGTTGTTGATGTTGCCGTTGACCGCCTTTGCGCTGGTCGAGAACTGCTGGACGCGCGACGGGTGGTTCGGGTCCATCGTGCTGTTGCTGGTCAGCGCGATGGTCGGCCCGCTGCCCGCCGCGTTGATGGCCACCGGCGGTGCCGGATCCAGCTTGGCGAACTGCGCGCGCAGCTGGTCGGCGACCTGGGACACGTCGGTCACGCCGGCGTTGTAGTCCCTCTCCGACACCGTGTAGCTGACTTCGTAGGTCTGGTAGACCGGCAGGTCCTTCGGCTCGTTCGGGTACTGGTTGTAGTAGTTCTGGTTGTAGGGGTCGTTCGGGTCGCCGACAGAGACCGTGAATTTGTACGTGTCGCCGATGTCCACCTTGTCGCCGGTCAGGGAGAAGCTGTCGATCTGCTTCAGCCCGGTGCCGGCCGGGGCCGGCAGCGTGGCGTTCTGGGTGGTGGTCGGTGGGCTCATCGAGTTGTCCACGACCATCGAGTTCACGATCCGGGCCTGCACGTCGAACGTCTGGCCGGGCTGGTCGCCGACCAGCGTGATGACGCCGTCGGACGCCATGGCCGTCAGCGGAAGCTTCGGGTCCGCCGACTGGATCATGGAATTGAGCGTGTTGGCCACGAAGGTCAGCGACTTGGGATCGCTCGCCTGCACCTGATAGCTGAAGGGCTTCCCGTTGATCGACACTTCGAAGAAGTCGTCGGTGCTGACGATGGGGCCGTTCAGCGTGACCTTGGTCTTCTGCGGCGCCGCCAGCAGGTCGCCCACCGGCTCCGTCGAATAGCGCGATCCGGCGAACAGGTAGCGGTCGTCGAACCGTTCGTTCAGCAACTGCTGGATGTCGCGCATCGCGCCGTCGACACGATCCAGCAAGTCGTTGGCCTGCGGGAAGGTGACCGTGAAGTTGCTGGTGGAGGACGCCTGCAACTGGTCGAAGGACAGGTTGAGGACGGCGCCCTCGCCGGGGCCGCCGTTGATCGCGAAGTTGTAGCCGCCGCCGTCGTTGGGCGGAACGGTCTTCAGATTGATGGACCGCGTGACCTTGCCGCCCAGGCCGTCCGACACGGTGACGTCGAAGGTGCCGTTCTCGCCGTCCTTCGACGGCACGGACGTCACGGTGTAGCGGGCGTTCTGCGTGAGCTTGGACTTGTCCTGGTTCACCGTCACCTTCATCGCTTCCGGATCGGCGTTGAAGGCCGACGTGACGGATGCGGGGCCCGGCTCGAACGGCATCAGGTTGTTGCTCTGCCAGTCCGTCGCCATCTTCTCCAGGGTGGACAGCACCGTGTCCATGGCCTTCACGCGCGGTGCCGCGGTGTCGATGTTCTGGACGTAGTTGTCGCGTTTGACCATCTCCGCACGCAGATCCAGAAGCTTCTGCGTCTCGGGGCCGTAGGCGTTCAGGTCCAGCGACTTCTTGCCGGTCGTCAGCTGTAGGGACAGCGTGTCGACCTGTTTCTGGCCGGCGGTCAGGTTGCGGACCAGCCCCAGATACCTGGCGTAGCTGCCAGCTTGCGTGATCGAGCTCATCGGATGACCGCCTCCAGCGCGTCGAACATCGAATTAGCCACTTGCATGACCCGTGCCGAAGCGGCGTACGACGTCTGAAGCTGCTGAAGGTTCGCGATTTCCTCGTCGATGTTCACGCCGGTCGCGGCGTGATAGCGCTGCTCCATGGTCAGACGGGTGTCCTTGTCGAGCGCGCTCCTGTCCTGGACGGTCTTGGCCGCCGACATCCAATGCCCGGTGATGTTGCTGGCAACGCTGCTGAAGGTGGCGTCGTTCAGCGTCAGCCCGTCGGCGTTGAAGCTGCGGCCCGTGGAATTCACCGCCGTGACGACGTCCTTGATCGCCGACGCCTTCACTTTCGTCTCGCCTTTCAACAGCTTATCGTTGACGGCAAGGGTGAAGCGGTCGTTGCCCATGAAGAACTGGGTGGGCTCCTCGCCGGGCTGCACCGGTTTGGCGTTGTCGTAGGCGTCGCGGAAGCTGGTGGGCTCGCCGGGCTTGGTGGGACTGGTGAACATCTTCGCGAACTCGTCAAGCTGCGACCGCAGCTTGCGGATGACCTCGCCGGTCGGGTCGGCGCTGGCCGGCTTCGGCGGAGTGGCGGTGGACCCATCGGCCCGCATGCTCAACAGCGCGCCCAGCTTGCCTTCGCGCAGGTGATCGTTGACGGGGGTGACTTGATTGCCGTTCACTAGGTTGATATTGCCGCCTTCCAGGGTAAGATTTGCCGCCTGGCTGTCGACCAGGGCCAAACCCGACGGCGAAAAGATGGCCACGCGGCCGTCCGGCCGCTCCACCGTGCGCACGCCCAGGTAGCTGCTCAGTTCCTTGATCAGGCCGTCGCGCTTGTCGGCGGCTTCGTTCGCGGCGGAGCCGTAGCCCTGCAGCGACACGATGTTGTTGTTGATGGCGTTGATGTCCTTCAGCAGCCCGTTGACCTTGTTCAGCGACGTGCTGATGTCCCCCTGCATCTCGCGGTCAAGGTCCTCCACCCCCTGCGACACCCGGTTGATCTCGCGCGCGAAGGTGTCCGCAGCCTGCACCAGCTGATACTGGGCGACTTCGCTTTCCGGCGACGCCTCCAGCGTTTTCCAGGCGGTCTGGAACGCGTCGGCGTATTTGTTCAGCAGCGGCGTGCCGTTGGTCGTCCGCATCAGGTCGCCCAGCTTCTGCATGTAGGCCGACTGGGTGGCCGACGTGCCGTCGCGGGCGGTCAGTTCCTCCACCTGGGTGCGCATCGCCGAATCGACCTCGCGCCGGTACTGGGCCGACAGGACGAAGCCGTTGTTGTCCAGGACGTTGGAGACGGTGTGGCGCGTGCGGGTGGGATCGTCGGAACGTGCAACGTTGTCCGAGACGACCTTCAACTGGGCCTGTACGGAGCGCAGACCAGCCGTCGCGCTGCCAAGGGCGCTGAAGAGGGACATGGCCGTTCGACCTTTCGTCGCCGAGGGACTTCGGAGGGGGGAGGCGCGGGCGGGCGCTCTTTAGCGGCCCGCCCTCTGATTCAGGGCTTCGGGGATCAGAGGCCCGCGCTTAGCGCTTCAGGCCCAGGATTTCCTGAAGCATCTCGTCGGACGTGGTGACGATCTTGGTGTTCGCGGAATAGGTCCGCTGCGTCACGATCAGCTTGGTGAATTCGTCCGCGATGTCCACATTGGACGATTCGATGCTGTTCGCGACCACGGCGCCGGCGCCGTTGCTGTCCGGATCGTTGAAGTTCGGCCGGCCGCCCTCGTCC
>JAEZPL010000298.1 GCA_023413605.1 Pseudomonadota bacterium | reverse complement strand
GCCTGTTCGTTCAGCATGGTGTAGAGGCCGGCCATCACATCGCCGTCGCCGCCCTCAGGCGCCTTGGCTTCCGGCTTCGCATGACTCCTGCGGCCGAACAGGGCGCTGAAGAAACCCTTCTTTTCTTTCCCATGGGACGCCGACGCCGCACTGTCGGCGCTGATCTTCCGTTCGTCCCACAGCGCGTCCCAGGCGTATTCCCAGGCGGTGAAGACCGCGTTGGAACGGTCGTCCAGCACCGTCAGCAGGTACTCGCGCCCTTCGCGCGCCCAATCGACGTCGCCGACGATGGCGCGGACCGGGCGGCGGCTGAGCACCACCGGGTAGATGCCCACCCGCACCAACTCGGTGTACATGTCTTGAAACGACGGCGTCAGCGCAAAGGGCAGCTTGCAACAGGGCTGCAATTCGGGCGTGAGCAGTTCCATGCTTTTCCGGGTGCGGTCAAGCAACTCGGTCAGCAGAACCGCCGCGAATTGGTCGAATTTCTCGCTTTCACTCGCGGCCATCGACGCCTCGACATCGCTCCTCTTACCGGCGGTGCCGGACGATCCCCCCACCGTCAGAACACGGCCATAGGCCGAGACCGGACACCCCTGCACGGCCCCCATAGGGATACAACATTACCCCAGAAAGCGTTAACTCAATCTGCACGCTCGGACAAACATGACCGGCAGCGGGTTACATCGTATCGCGCCCAAGATCCGGGCGAAAAAAGGACCGCGCGGCAATAGCGGCGCGGCCCGAGGTTAGGGAGGAATCGCCACCAGGCGTCAGACAAGAGGGAAAGATCCCTCTCGTCTCGTAGAGTAGTGTGTACCTGCCCCGACCGCCTGACAAGCTAAAATCAGGATATCCACAAGTGATCGCGTAATAAAACTGCATATTCGTACAGACTTGCAGCAAATGACTAGGGCATAGGCAGCGATTCGCCCAGAGCTTGGGCACCGTATCCCGTGAATCCCTGGCGTATGGCGTTCATCCAGGGCGGATCCTGGGCCTCGACTCGGGTCCAGACCGGACATTGCCGCTGGTGTGCCCCAGGCAGATAGCCCAGGCTCATGAGGAATTCGCCGACGATTTCTCCGCCGGTGAAACGGAAGGTGCGCTTGAACAGCTTGATCCACTCCGCCTTGCTGAACGGGTGATGGGCGCGTAACCAACCGTCGAACGAACCGAAATCGGCGCGCAACGCGACAATGCGCCGCGCGTTCTCGATGGTGGCGTCGACCTTCAGGCGGTTGCGGATGATTCCTGCGTCGGCCAGCAGCCGCACTCGGTCCGCATCTCCATAGGCGGCCACCCGATCAATGTCGAAGTGATCGAATGCGGCGCGAAAGGCGTCACGCTTCTTCAAGATGGTCAGCCAGGACAAACCCGCCTGGTTGATTTCCAGAACAAGCCTTTCGAACAGAACCCGATCGTCATTGCTCGGGAAACCGTACTCGTCTTCGTGGTACGGGCCATGAAAGGCGTGACCGGGGGCCGCGCCGCAATAGGTGAGGCTCACGCGGAATATCCCCCTTCAATCTCACATGTTTTTTGCCATCTCGCGGAAGGAGATAAGGTCAGACGCGACCAATGCGTAAATCCCGCCCCACACCACCGCAGCCACCGCTGTGGTCACCGCGAACTTCAGGAGGATACGCGGGCGCACCGGCGCGCTGTCGGCCATGCCGGGTTCCGGAGTCTCCGGCGCACGAACGCCCCAGGGCAGCACCGCAAACAGCACCACCCACCAGACGACGACATAGACGGAAATGCCGGTCACCCAGCCCATAGCATCCTCCGCGGTTGGATTACGCCTGCTCCAGTTCCACCAGAGTGCCGACGAAGTCTTTTGGATGCAGGAACAGAACCGGCTTGTCGTGGGCGCCGATTTTCGGCTCCCCATCGCCGAGCACGCGGGCCCCCTGAGCCTTCAGCCGGTCGCGGGCGGCCAGGATGTCGTCCACCTCGTAGCAGATGTGATGAATGCCGCCTGACGGGTTCTTCTCAAGAAAGCCCGCGATGGGCGACTTCTCGCCGAAGGGATGCAGCAACTCGATCTTGGTGTTCGGCAGCGTGACGAAAACGACCGTCACGCCGTGCGGCGGCAGGTCTACCGGGTCCGACACCGCCGCGCCCAGCGTGTCGCGGTAAAGCGCCGTGGCGGCCGGCAGGTCCGGCACGACGATGGCGACGTGGTTCAACTTCCCGATCATGGTTCCCCCGAATGCAGAGATATTTGGAACCTCTTATACACGGACCAGATGGACTTCCGTCACCGGCTTCTTGCCGTGCGATGCGTTGAAGCAGCGCCGCACCGCGATGCGGGCGGCGTTGCGGACCTGCTCGTCGTCCAGCCGGGCGGATTTCGGCAATTCAGCCACGGCCTCGCGCACCGCATCGACCACGTCGAGCAGAATGTCCCGGTCCGTCGAGTCGTCGATCAGCCCCATCACGGCGATCTGCGGAGCGGTCACCAACTCGCCCTTGCCGTTCATGACCAAAGTGGCGACAGCGGCGCCGTTGTGCACCATGCGGTGGCGGGCCCGCATAAGGCCGGTGTCGAGCGGCACCAGCCTTTTGCCGTCGAGCGCCATCCGGCCTGCCCGCACGTTGGCGACCACCCGGGCCGGCCCATCCGGGCCAAGGCGGATCAGGTCCCCGTTGGACGGAATCAGAGCCTCCGGCACCTGGCAATCCTGGGCGAGGCGCGCGTGCTCCAATTGGTGGCGCTGCTCGCCATGGACCGGTACGGCGATGCGCGGACGCACCCACTGGTACATGCGCACCAGTTCGTCCTTGGCCGGGTGACCTGACACATGGACCGGCGCGTCATCCGCCGTGATCACCTGGATGCCCTGGGTCACCAGAAGGTTCTGCATGCGGCCGATGGCGCGCTCATTGCCGGGGATCTCGCGAGACGAAAAAACAACGACATCGCCACGCTGCAACGACACCTGCGGGTGGTCGTCGGACGCGATCCGGGAGAGCGCCGACCGGGGCTCCCCCTGGCTGCCGGTGCAGATCAACACCAGCTTCTCACGCGGCACGTAGCCGGCGTCGTGCTCCGTCAGAAACGCCGGCAGGTCGGCCATGTAGCCGTTTGACCGCGCCGCCTCGTTGATGCGCCAGAGCGAGCGACCGACCAGGGCGACGTGACGCCCATGTTCCGCCGCCGCATAGGCGATGCTTTCCAGGCGCGCGACGTTGGTGGCGAAACAACTGACCGCGATCCGCACATCCGGATACCGCCCGATCAAATCGGTCAGCGCCTTCCGCACCCCCGCTTCCGAACCCGACGTGCCAGGGACCAAAGCATTGGTGCTGTCGCCGACCAGCGCCAGGACACCATCGTCGCCGATCTGCCGCAGCCGCTCCTCGTCAGCCGTCCGGCCGATCATCGGTTCGGGATCGAGCTTCCAGTCTCCGGTGTGCAGCACGGTGCCCGCATCAGTGCGGATCGCCAGCGCGCTCGGTTCCGGGATGGAATGGGTGACGGTCACATACTCGACCGAAAACGGGCCGATCGCGATGGTGCCACCCAAAGGCACCTCGTTGATCGGCACGGTACCGGCCAACCCGCGCTCATGCAGCTTCGCGCGCAGGACCGACGCGGTGAATGGGGTGCAGTAGACCGGGCAGCGCAATTCCGGCCACAGATACTGCACGGCACCCAAATGGTCCTCATGCGCGTGGGTCAGCACTATACCGACCAGATCGCCCTTACGCTCCGCGATAAAGGCCGGATCCGGCATGATCACGTCCAACCCCGGCATGGTGTCGTCGGCGAAGGAGATGCCGAGGTCCACCATCAACCACTTGCCGCGATGGCCGTAGAGGTTAAGGTTCATGCCGATCTCGCCCGACCCACCAAGCGGCAGGAAATAGAGCGCGTCGTTCTCGGGAGCGAACGGGTCGCCTTCCCCCGCGTCCTTGAGGGCGGGCAGAGCGGGGTCGGAATGGGTCATTGGGCCGTGTTGCGCTTGTGGATCAAGAGGAGACCGCGCAGCGTCAGTTCGCCGTCGGTGTGTTCGATTACATGGGTAGCCTTCGCGAAAAGCACACCCAGACCACCCGTGGCGACAACCGTCATCGGCTCGCCGTACTCCGCCTGGATGCGCGCGACCAGCCCTTCGATGAGGCCGATGTAGCCCCAGAAGATGCCGGACTGCATGCACTCGATGGTGTTCTTGCCGATGATGTGCCCAGGCTGCTGAACTTCCACGCGCGGCAGCTTGCTGGCGGCCATCTGCAGGGCCTCCAGAGACAGGTTAAGCCCCGGCGCGATGACTCCGCCCCGATAGTTCCCGTCGCGATCAACCACGTCAAAGGTTGTCGCCGTACCGAAGTCGATGACGATCAGCGGGGTCTTATAAGTTGCCGCCGCGGCGACCGTGTTGACCAGCCGGTCCGCACCGACCTCCTCCGGCTTGTCCACAAGGGCCTTGGTTCCGAGATCGACGCCTGGCTGTCCAACGACCAGCGGATCGCAATCGAAATGGTCCTTGCACAGGCGCTTCAGGTTGAACGTCGCGCCTGGCACGACGCTGGCGATGATCGTGCTGTCGATGTCCGCCGGTCGTAGACCCTTGAGGGCCATCAAATGCGTCAGCCAAACCATATACTCGTCGGCTGTCCGCTTCTGATCGGTCGCGGTCCGCCAAATGCCACGTTGGTGGTCGCCCTCATAGATCGCGAACACCACGTTGGTGTTGCCGGCATCGATGGCGAGCAGCATTTCAAGTCTCCACCCTTGGTGGGAAAAACACGTCCCCGGCCGCGATGCGCTGCCGCCCCGCGCCGTTATCCCGATCAAGCAACAGAACCCCGTCGTTGTCCAGATCAGCGAATGTGCCGGTCAGCGTGCGATCCGGCAACCGCACAACGATCGGCTCCCCCAACCCTTTCGCACGCGCCATCCAGGCATCGCGAATGGGACCGAAGCCGTGCTCGACCCAGATCCCGTACCAGCGTTGAAGCTGCTCCGCATAAATTTCCAGCAAGGCGCCCGGCCCGAGCGCCGGAGCCCCTTCGGCTATGAGGGAAGTTGCTGAAAATTCAGTCGACTCGGGAAAGTGCCGGAGGTTGATACCGACGCCCAGCACCAGCCACACCAAACCGCCCCCGGCCGCCGCCTCCGACTCCAGCAGAATGCCGGACAGTTTGCGACCGTTCACGAGCACATCGTTCGGCCATTTGCACCGCACCTCGGCACCGTCCGGCAGGACGGAGGCCGCCGTTTCGGCAATCGCCAAGGCCGCGACAAAGGACAGCTGCGCCGATTCGGCCGGCGAACGCTTGGGGCGCAGAACGGTCGATGTGTAAAGGTTCCCTTCCGGGGAGGTCCAGACGCGACCGCGCCGCCCCCTGCCCGCTTCCTGCCGCTTGGCCCAGACGATGGTGCCTTCCGCGGCCCCGGAACGCGCAAAGG
>JAEZPL010000046.1 GCA_023413605.1 Pseudomonadota bacterium | reverse complement strand
CGCGGATCCCCCCAGGCCAAGGCGACATCGCCCGACCCGGTGTCTCAAAGCCGAAGCCCGCGCCCGCCGGGCCGCATGCTGCCGCAACCGGCGGCGGAGCGGCTGGCCGACAGCCAGCCGTGGCCCTGGGTTCCCTCCATCGACGCGGCGGTCTGCGAAGGCTGCGCCAGCTGCGCGCGGCTGTGCCCCACCGGCGCCATCCGCATGGCGGAGGATCCGCCCGCCTTCCTCATCGCCGCGGAGGATTGCACCGGCTGCCGCCTGTGCGTGGACGTATGCCGGCCCGGCGCGCTGATCCTGGAGCGGCTGGCCCCGCGCCGGCAGAGCGTGGTGCCGCTGCGCGCCCAGCGCTGCCCGTCCTGCGGGGTGACGGCACGCCTGCCGGCGGCCAGCCCCGGCGCCGACGATGGGCTCTGCCCCATCTGCCGAAGGAGGCCGCACAAACGGCGCCTGTTCCAGGTGCTTTAAGAAGTTCCTGTCCCAAAGACGTTATCCACACTATCCTAAAGGGCATAGCCCTGCCGGAAAGTTCAGGTTGCCGTGGCCGTCGTGCGACGGCATAGCTTATGCCCGCTGGTGGCGACCGCCCGGGGCGGCGTCCCGACTTGTCCTAGCCCCGTCCTTTTCTGGCTATGCCTGCTCGATTTCTCGAATCATTGGCGAAAGAATCGGCCCGGATGCTGCGCCTTCTGCGCGTGCTTCTCGCGGCGTCGGTGCTTGTGCCGTTGCTTCTGTTCGCCGGAATCGCATGGCGTGAGTATGGAGTCGTGGTCGCCGAGACCGAGCGGACCATGAACAAGACCGTGCAGGTCCTGCACGAGCACATGCACAAGGTCTTCGACACCGTGCAGCAGGTGCTCGACCGGGTGGACGAGCGCGCGCATGGCATGGAGTGGAGCGAGATCGCAGCGTCCGAGCCGCTTCACCTGTATTTGAAAACTTTGGTCGACGAACTGCCGCAGCTTGCCGTCATCGCGATGGTCGATCCGCAAGGACGAACCCGGTCGCTGAGCCACACCTTCCCCCTGGGGCCGGTGTTCGTCAGCGACCGCGAATATTTCCAGGTGCTGAAGGAGCGCGACGTCGGCATCTTCATCAGCGGCGCGGTCATCGGCCGCAATTCCGGCGTGCGGCAGTTCAACGTCGCCCGCCGGCGCAGCGGGCCGGGCGGCCCCGACGGGGCCTTCAACGGCACGCTGGTCGCAGCGGTGAAGGCTGACTACTTCAACGATTTCTACAACCGCGTCCTGTCCGGCGGCACCGAATCCATCTCCATCGTCCGGGACGACGGGACGATGCTGATCCGCTTCCCCGACATGGGGGATCGCACGCCGGTGCGCCTTATGACCGGCAACGGGCTGCTGCATGCCGCCGCCGCGGGACAGGCCGAGGGCTTTTACCGCAGCGTCGGGCAGAACGACGACGTCGAACGGCTGTTCGCCTTCAAGCGGGTCGCCCCCTACCCCGTCTATGTGGCCTACGGCGTGCCGCAGAGCCAGATCATGGCGGTCTGGCAGCGCAACATGATGCTGTACGCCGCCTTCGCGCTTCCCGCCACCCTGGCGCTGGCGGGCATCAGCTGGCTGGCGCTGCGGCGCGCCCAGAGCGAGGCGACCGCGCGCCGCCGCTGGGCCCAGGAGGTCCGCAACCGCGAAAGCCTGGAAGCCGCGCTGCGCCAGTCGCAGAAGCTGGAGGCGCTGGGCCAGCTGACCGGCGGCGTGGCCCACGACTTCAACAACCTGCTGACCGCCGCGCTGGCCAACCTGCACCTGATGGCCCGCCACCTGCCGGAGGACGGCGCCCGCTACATGGACGGGACCCGCGCCGCGCTGGAGCGGGCGAAGACGCTGACCGGCCAGCTGCTCGCCTTCTCCCGGCAGGAGGCGGTGAATCCCAAGGTCGTGGACCTGACCGACAGCCTGCGGAAGATGAGCGATCTGCTGGAACGGTCGATACGGGCCGACATCGCCCTGGACTGGAACCTCGCCCCCACGCCCCTGCCGGTGGAGGTCGATCCGGTGCAGCTGGAGCTGGCGGTGCTCAACCTCGTGGTGAACGCCCGCGACGCCATGCCCAACGGCGGCCGCGTGCGCATCACGTCGCGGGCAGCCCCGCCGGACACCCCGCGGGCTGACGATGACGGGGCCGGGCCGGCGGGCCGCCCCGGACCGTCGTTCTGGAGGTTGCCGACACCGGCTCCGGCATGCCGCCGGAGGTCGCCGCCCGCGCCTTCGAACCCTTCTTCACCACCAAGGACGCCGGCAAGGGCACCGGGCTCGGCCTGTCGATGGTCTACGGCTTCGCCCGGCAGTCCGGCGGCACCGCCGTGATCGACAGCGAACCCGGACGCGGCACGCGGGTGCGCATCACCCTGCCCGCCACCGACAAGCTTCCCACCGTGGACGCCCCGGCGCCGGTGCCCGCGCCCGCCGATTCGAAGCCGGTGCGGCTGCTGATGGTGGAGGACAACGCGCTGGTCCTGATGGCCACCGTGGAAGGCCTGACGCAGGAGGGGTTCGAGGTGCTGACCGCCGACCATGGCGCCGCCGCGCTGGATCTGCTGGAGCGGGACTCGCGATTCGACGCCATCGTGTCCGACGTGGTGATGCCCTACGGCGTGTCGGGAATCGAGCTGGCCCGCCGGGTCCACGAACGCTGGCCGCACATCCGCATGCTGCTGATTTCCGGCTACAGCCCGGAGTCGCTGGCCGGGCTGGGGGCCGACACGGCCGTTCTGCCGAAACCGTTCACCCCCGACCAGCTGGCCGCGCGCATCCGCGGCCTGCTGCGGACGGCGAATGCGGCCTGAAAGCGCCCCGAAAGCGGCTTGGGGATGAGGCCGGCCTTCAGAGCAGGACGCTGATGAACATCGGCGCCCACAGCACCGCCGACCAGACGAGACCGAGGAAGATTCCGTGCGTCAGGTCGGTGAAGGTCGGTTCGGACAGGCTGTGGATGCGCCAAATGGCTTCGCGGTCGCCCGCCGTTTCGTGCTGAGCGTCGTTCATGGCCTCGCCCTCCGTTCGGTGCGCCCCATGCAGAGCACCTTGGACAGGAACCATCGAGGGCGGCGGCGGTTCCGTACCGAGCGGGTTTCCGGGAATCAGGCACAAAAAAGGCCCCGTCCTCCACCCGGAGGAAGGGGCCTTTCCGATGGGATCGGAGCAGCCGCTTACTTGCTGCGGATCACCGGGGTGAGCTGGTCGCCCCAGTTGCCCGAGGTGTTGTGGTACCGGGCGGTCCGCATCAACTCGACCGTCACGCCGGCCTCGACGGCCTTCACGACCGCGTCGTTCAGACGGTGCAGGCTGTTGGCGAGGATACGGATGGCGCTCTCCTGGTCGGCGGTGAAGCCCGAACCCTCATCCGGCGGCGCATCCTGGAAACCCGACTGGTTGGTCATGCGGCTATCCTTCCCTTGTTCTCTGGCCCTTGGCGCCATTGCGCCGGGGAAACCGGCTGCTGCAATGCACCCGACCCAATACCTCTTAACACATCACACGCCGGGAGCAAGCGCCCGGCGAGACAACCTCGTTCGAAAGACGGATGCCGGTTGCGGCCGATCTGAGTCTTTGGGCAGTTGGAATGAACCACGGAGGCACGGATCTTTCCGTGCCTCCGTGGTTCAACAAATCCTCAGACCCGGACGACCTTGCCCGGGTTCATCAGGTTGTGCGGGTCGAAGGCGCGCTTCAGTTCGCCCATGACGGCGAAAGCGTCGCCGGCTTCCTTCTCCAGGAACTCCATCTTGCCGTAGCCGATGCCGTGCTCGCCGGTGCAGGTGCCGCCCATGGCCAGGGCGCGGTCCACCATGCGGTCGTTCAGGCGCTTGGCCTCGGCCAGCTCCTCCGGCCTGTCGGGATCGACGACGTAGACGAGGTGGAAGTTGCCGTCGCCCACATGGCCGACCAGCGGGGCCAGAAGATAGGATTCGGCGATGTCCTGCTTGGTCTCCAGGATGCAGTCGGCGAGGCGCGAGATCGGCACGCACACGTCGGTCGGCCAGCCCTTGGAACCGGGGCGGAGCGCCAGCGCGGCGTAATAGCCGTCGTGGCGGGCCTGCCAGAGCTTGGACCGGTCCTCCGGCCGGGTCGCCCAGGAGAACTCCGTCCCGCCATACTCGGCGGCGATGGCGGACACCATCTCGGCCTGCTCCTTCACGCCGGCGGCGGTGCCGTGGAATTCGAAGAACAGGGTCGGGGCGACCGCGTAGTCCAGCTTCGAATATTTGTTCACCGCGTCCATCTGGACTTCGTCCAGCAGTTCGATGCGGGCGACGGGGATGCCGGACTGGATGGTCTGGATCACCGTGTCCACCGCGCCGCGGATGTCCTTGAACGGGCAGACGGCGGCGGAGATGGCCTCCGGAATGCCGTAGAGGCGCAGCGTCACCTCGGTGATGATGCCCAGCGTGCCTTCGGCGCCGACGAACAGGCGGGTCAGGTCATAGCCGGCGGCGGACTTGCGGGCGCGCCCGCCGGTCTTGATGATGCGGCCGTCGGCCAGCACCACGGTCAGGCCCAGCACATTCTCGCGCATGGTGCCGTAGCGCACGGCGTTGGTGCCGCTGGCGCGGGTGGAGGCCATGCCGCCCAGCGAGGCGTCGGCGCCGGGGTCGATGGGGAAGAACAGGCCGGTGTCGCGCAGATGCTCGT
>JAEZPL010000027.1 GCA_023413605.1 Pseudomonadota bacterium | reverse complement strand
GACCGAGGAAGAGCGCGAACTCACCGGCGTGATGGTGGGCTCGGGCATCGGTGGTCTGCCGGGCATTGCCGACGGCGCCGTGACCCTGCACGAAAAGGGCCCGCGCCGCATCTCTCCCTTCTTCATTCCGGCCTGCCTGATCAATCTGGCATCCGGGCATATTTCCATCCAGCACGGCTTCAAGGGCCCGAACCACGCGGTGGTCACGGCCTGCTCGACCGGTGCCCACGCCATCGGCGACGCCTCGCGCCTCATCATGCTGGGCGATGCCGACGTGATGGTTGCCGGCGGCACCGAGGCGGCGATCAGCCGTCTGGGCGTGGGTGGATTCGCCGCCATGCGTGCGCTGTCCACCAACTTCAACGACACGCCGGAGAAGGCCTCGCGTCCCTACGACAAGGATCGCGATGGCTTCGTCATCGGCGAAGGCGCCGGCGTCCTCGTCCTTGAGGAGTTGGAGCACGCCAAGAAGCGCGGCGCGCACATCTACGCCGAGGTGGTCGGCTACGGTCTGTCGGGCGACGCCTACCACATCTCCGCTCCGGCGGAGGATGGCAACGGCGGTTTCCGCGCCATGCGCGGTGCGCTGAAGCGGGCCGGCCTGAACCCCGAGGACATCGACTACATCAACGCCCACGGCACCTCGACGCCGCTCGGCGACGAGATCGAACTGGGCGCGGTGAAGCGTCTGTTCGGCCCGGCGATGGACAACGTGGCCATGTCCTCCACCAAGTCGG
Source organism: Pseudomonadota bacterium (assembly GCA_023413605.1). Classification (GTDB taxonomy): domain Bacteria; phylum Pseudomonadota; class Alphaproteobacteria; order Azospirillales; family Azospirillaceae; genus Azospirillum. Next base: position 3,969 of record JAEZPL010000027.1, on the reverse strand, counting down.
CCATCGGTCACCTGTTGGGTGCGGCTGGCGCGGTTGAGGCCATCTACTCGATCAAGGCGATCAACCACAGCATCGTTCCGCCGACGCTGAACCTTGAGAACCCGTCGGAGAGCTGCCTGGGCGTCAACCTCGTTCCGAAGGTCGCGCAGGAGCGCCGCGTGCGCGCCGCCCTGTCGAACTCCTTCGGATTCGGTGGCACCAACGCCTCTCTGGTGTTCAAGGAATTCGCCTGATTGGCGATGATCTGAGTTGAGGAGTCAGCCTATGGGCTGGGGCCTCCGAATCACGGCGGCCGCGCTCGTTGTTGCAGCCGCCGCTGGTGGCGTGGCGTTCTGGGGTGCCCTCCGCATGATGGCCCCCGGACCGCTGGAGCACACCGAAACGGTGGTCATTCCGCGCGGCAGTGGGATCGAGGCGATTGCGCTGACCTTGGGCGAGGCGGGGGTCGTGGACTCCCCGCTTTTGTTCGCGGCCGGCGCAAAGCTGACCGGTCCGCTGAAGGCGGGCGAGTACGCTTTTCCAGCCGGCATCAGCATCGACGGTATTCTGGAGATGATGCGGCAGGGCCGGACAGTGGTCCGCCGCTTCACCGTGCCGGAAGGGCTGACCTCCGCCCAGGTGGTCGCGCTGCTCGAAAAGGAGCCGGCATTGGCGGGCGAGGTGAAAGCCGTTCCGAAGAACGGCAGCCTCCTGCCCGAGACCTACTACTATTCCTATGGGGACTCGCGCGCGGCGCTGCTGGAGCGCATGGAACGCTCCATGGATCAGGCGGTGGCCGAGGCGTGGAAGGGGAGGGACCAGAACCTTCCCATTGAAACGCCGCAGCAGGCGCTGACGCTCGCCTCCATCGTCGAGAAGGAAACGGGCGTCCCGGCTGAGCGGGCCAAGGTGGCCGGAGTGTTCGTGAACCGTCTGGAAGCGGGCATGAAGCTTCAGTCGGATCCCACCGTCATCTTCGCTTTGACGGATGGCAGCGGGGAACTGGGTCGGACCCTGACCCGCAACGACTGGAAGCTGGAGTCGCCTTACAACACCTATCACGTGACCGGGCTGCCGCCGGGGCCGATCGCCAATCCGGGGCGGGCGTCCATCCAGGCGGCGCTGCACCCGGAACGTCACGAGTACCTGTATTTCGTCGCTGATGGCACCGGCGGGCATGTCTTTGCCAAGACTTTGCCCGATCACAACCGGAACGTCGCAAAGTGGCGCGAAGTCCAGAAGCGCCTATCCGGCAACGGCGACACGCCGTCGGAGTAGTCGGCCCAGGGGAACCGGCCTCCGCGGCCGGCCTTCCCCAAGCCGAGTCAAGCCAGCCATCAGGCCGCGTTCGACGTCGCCAGCTCGACCGCGACGACGCCGGCCAGACCGCCATATGCCTTGCGAGCGTCGCGCATCTTCTCCAGCGATTCCATCAGGCTTTCCTCGGCAAAGCCGGGGGAGAGCTGCGCCAGCTCCTGTTCCGTCATGGCGATGAAGGCGTCCAGCAGGCGCGCGTGGATACGGCAGGCCTTGCGGACCTCATCGGCGACCATCGGTGCGGGCATGTTTGTGCTCCCCTTATGCACGGAGTGAAGACGTCACGGAACGTCCGTGTGAGGGGATTTATGGCTTTTTACGGTTAATAGAAGATTAAATACAATTAATCCCGGCGCAAGGATAAGGGGGTAACTCTTTTGACGAATACCGCGGGATTCAAAATATATTTGGTCCGAGGCAGGTGATTGTTTGTAGATCCGGGTGGGGAAGGCTTTGGGTTTGTTTTTGAGTCGGAAAGAAGACGAATTTGGGACATGGTGCGCCAGTCCTGCTTCCACTCGCCGCCGGGTTTGTCGTATCTAGCCCGGCGGCGAGGGGGCGGTTACCGGCGCAGTTCCTTGTCCAGGTTCAGGTCGGCCTTGGCCCCCTGAATGCGGGCTCGATAAACGAGCATCGCTTCCATCACGCGCTGGACGTAGTTGCGCGTCTCGTAGATCGGTATCAGCTCCAGCCAGTCGACCGGGTCGATGGCATCCCCGCGCGGATCACCGTAGGTGTCGATCCACTGCCGCACGCGCGTCGGGCCGGCGTTGTAGGCCGCGATGGCCATGATGTAGGAGCCGTTGAAACGGTCGATCATGTCGGCGAGGTAGGCGGAGCCGAGCTTCACGTTGTATTCCGGGTCGGCGGTCAGCTTGGCGTTGTTGTGCTTGATGCCCAGCTTGGTCGCGACCAGCTGCGCCGTTCCCGGCATCAGCTGCATCAGACCCCGCGCGCCGGCCGACGACACGACGCCGGTGTTGAAGGTGCTTTCCTGCCGGATGATGGCATGCACCAGGGCGATTTCAGGCGCCGTGGGCCGCGCGTCGATCATCGGGTAACCGGCTTCGACCAGAAAGACGTCGTTCTGGGCGGCGTCCTTGGCGGCGGCGACAGCCAGATCGCGGCGGCCGATCTCGCGCGCCAGCTTGGCGGCCAGCACATAGTCGGCCGGGTCCTTCGAATCGAGGCTGATGCGCCGCAGGAAGGCGGTCACCCGCTCATCGTCCTTGCCTTCGATTTCCGCCAGCAGTTTGGCGGCGCGCACGACTTCGCGCCGCTCGAAGGCCGTGGCCTCGGCGTTTGCGACGCGGGGTTCCGCGGGCAGGGAGATGCGCCCGCTGCTTCCGGTGTGACGGGCGGCTAGCTGGCCGTAGAAGGTCGTGCCGTACTGCGCGGCCTTGGCGTACCAGTCCTTGGCTTGGGCGGCTTCGCCCAGCGCTTCCGCCGCGCGCCCGCACCAATAGGCGCCGCGCGCCTTGCTGATCGGCGCACCGACCGAGCGGTAGAGCTTGTGGAAATGGCCGAAGGCGCTCGACGGGTCGTCGAGGAAGCGCAGAGCCAGGAATCCGGCCAGGAACTCCGCATCGGCGACTCCGTTGCCCTCCGTCTGGCCATGGGCCTTCACCAGCCGGTAGGCGAGGTTGTGGTCGCCCTTCTCGATGGCGCGGCGGGCCAGGATGTGGCGTTCCGTCCACCAGGCCTGCGGGCGCCCCATGTCCTTCGGGGCCTGGGTGATGATTTCGAGCGCCCCGGCGTCGTCGCCCTTGCGGCGGCGGTAGCGAGCGCGGTCGAACAGCAGGCCGGGATCGCTGCGCAGGGACGCGGGAACGCGCGCCACCGCCGCGTCGGCGTTCTTGGAATCGCTGTCCAGCGCGATGCGCGCCTCGATCAGCAGGTCATAGGCGTCGTCAAAGAAAGGCAGCATGCGGCGTATCGCCGATTCCTGCCGTTCCCACAGCAGCCGGTCGATGCGGGCCTTGTGGTCCTGCTGGCGCAGGTGCGAGCGGTAGCGGGCGAGGAAATCCTCCTCGTCCGCCGCGGTGAAGTTGGCCTCCACCCATCGGTCGCGCACCAGCTTGATGGCGCGGTCGGCGTTGCCGGTCGCCATCAGCGTGTCGGCGTACCGCAGGAAGCCTTCGTTGGACAGGGGCGGGTACTGCCGGAACCAGGCGAGGACTCGGTCCTCGTCCAGGTCGATGGGCATGGCCTTTTCGGCCTGCCGGCGCAGCTGCGCCTGGTTGGGCCAGTCGCCGTTCTCGCGGATGAAGGCCGCGATCTCGTCGAAGCTGCCGCCGCCCGGCGTGGCCAGCGCCATCCAGCGCAGCACCTTGGCCGGCAGCTTGTCCTTGGCCTGGCCGGCGATGCTCAGCGCCTCGTCCAGCCGGTCGTTGTCGGCGGCCTTGAAGGCCTGCCGGTAGATGGCGAGGTCCTGCGCGGTCAGGCCGGCGGCGCCGGCGGGCAGGGCGCAGAGAAGGAAGCCGGCGAGGGCGGCGGCAACCACGGAGCGGGAGATGTTCCGGGCGCTCTTGCCCAGGGCCACGGGTGCGGCTAAGGTGCGCGACACTTTTCTTGCAGTCCGTCGGAGGTGGCAGGCATGTTGTACGGTTCCATCGTCGCTCTTTTGACCCCGTTCAAAAACGGGAAAGTGGACGAGGCCGCCTTCCAGTCCTT
>JAEZPL010000132.1 GCA_023413605.1 Pseudomonadota bacterium | reverse complement strand
GCGGACTATCGCGAGGGCGTCACCGCCTTCCTGGAAAAGCGGGCCCCCAGGTTCGAGGGCAAGTGATGGCTCCGCTCGATCGGTCGGCGACCGTGGCCGTGGTCGGCTGCGGCGCTATGGGGGCCGGCATCGCGCAGGTCGCGGCGGCCGCCGGCCACCGCGTGCTGATGGTGGACGCGCGCGCGGGCGCGGCGGCCAAGGCGGTGCAGGGCGTCGATGACGCGCTGGGCAAGCTGGTCGCCAAGGGGAAGATGGCGGAGGACGACCGGGCGGCGCTGGTCGGACGGCTCCAGCCGGTGGACGGGCTGGCGGACCTCGCCCCCGCGCGGCTGGTGGTCGAGGCCATCGTCGAGGATCTGGAGGTCAAGCGCGCCCTGTTCCGGGACCTGGAAGGGATCGTGGCGCCGGACGCGATCCTCGCCACCAACACCTCATCCCTGCCGGTTACGGCCATCGCGGCGCCGCTGGGCCGGCCGGAACGGTTCGCCGGCCTGCATTTCTTCAACCCCGCGCCGTTGATGGCGCTGGTGGAGATCATCAGCGGGCTGGCGACCGACCGCGCCGTGGCCGACACGCTGTTCGCCACGGCCAAGGCCTGGGGCAAGAGCCCCGTGCACGCCCGCTCCACCCCCGGCTTCATCGTCAACCGGGTGGCGCGGCCCTTCTACGCCGAAGGCCTGCGGGCCTTGCAGGAGCGGGCGGCCGACCCCGCGACGCTCGACGCCGTGATGCGGGAGAGCGGCGGCTTCCGCATGGGGCCGTTCGAGCTGATGGACCTGATCGGCCACGACGTGAACTTCGCGGTCACGAAGTCGGTGCACGCCGCCTATTTCGGCGACCCGCGCTTCCAGCCCTCGCTGATCCAGCAGGAACTGGTGGAGGCCGGGCGGCTGGGGCGCAAGACCGGGCGCGGCTTCTTCGACTACGGCCCCGACGCGGCGAAGCCCGCGGCGCGGGATGTGCCGGACGCACCACGACCCTCCGTCGTGGCGGTGGAAGGCCATCTCGGCCCGGCGCACGGGCTGGTGGCGGCGATCCGAGAGGCCGGCATCACGGTGGAGACTCTGCCGGGGCCGCACCCCATGCGGCCCTTCGGGCGCAACCGCATCGGGCGGCTGGTGGTGGACGGGGTGACCCTGACGCTGACCGACGGGCGCAGCGCCACCCAGCACGCGGCGGAGACCGACCGGCCGGACCTCGTCCTCTTCGACCTTGCCCGCGACTACGCCGGGGCGGCGCGCATCGCCGTCGCGGCGGCGGACGGTGCGTCCAAGGGGGCGGTCGCCAAGGCGGCGGGGCTGTTCCAGGCGCTGGGCAAGCGCGTGTCGGTGCTGGACGACCTGCCGGGCCTGCTGGTGATGCGCACCGTCGCCATGCTGGCGAACGAGGCCGCCGACGCCGTGTTGCAGGGCGTCGCCAGCGCGGCGGACGTCGATACCGCGATGACCAAGGGCGTCAACTACCCCCTCGGGCCGCTCGCCTGGGCGGAGACCATCGGGCTGGACCTCGTGGTCGATGTGCTGGACGCGCTTGCAAAAACATACGGCGAGGATCGCTACCGCGCCTCGGCGCTGCTGCGCCGCAAAGTTTGGGGAGGAACCTTCTTCCATGACTGACGACACCGAAGCCCAACGCATCGCCGAAGCCGTCGGCCGGGGCATGTACGAGCGCGATTACTGCGCCATCGCCCACGGCATCGAACTGGTGGAGATCGCGCCGGGCTACGCCCGCATGACCATGACGGTGCGCAAGGACATGGTGAACGGCCACGACATCGGCCACGGCGGCATGACCTTCACGCTGGCCGACACCGCCTTCGCCTACGCCTGCAACGCCCGCAACGAGGTCACGGTGGCGGCGGCCTGCTCGATCGTCTTCCCGGCCCCGGCGCGGCTGGGCGACGTGCTGACCGCCGAATGCCGCGAGGTGCACCGCCGCGGGCGCAACGGCGTCTACGACACCACCGTCACCAACCAGGATGGTGTGGTGGTGGGGATCTTCCGTGGGCAGTCGTCGCGGATCCAGGGGGAGGTGGTGGCGCTGTGACCACCCACTCTCCCCAGAGGGGAGAGGGGAAGAGCAAGAACAACCGGGGGAAACGACATGACCGAAGCCTATCTCTGCGACGCCGTGCGCACGCCTTTCGGGCGGTTCGGCGGAGCCCTGGCGCCGGTGCGGGCGGACGATCTGGCGGCGGTGCCGCTGAAGGCGCTGATGGAGCGCAACCCGGGCGTGGACTGGGCCGCACTCGACGACGTGATCCTGGGCTGCGCCAACCAGGCGGGGGAGGACAACCGCAACGTCGCGCGCATGGCGGCGCTGCTGGCCGGCCTGCCGGTGGAGGTGCCGGGCACGACCGTCAACCGGCTCTGCGGTTCCGGGCTCGACGCGCTGGGCATGGCGGCGCGCGCCATCAAGGCGGGGGAGGCCGACCTGATCGTCGCCGGCGGGGTGGAAAGCATGACCCGCGCCCCCTTCGTGATGGGCAAGGCGGACAGCGCCTTTTCCCGCGACGCGCAGATCTACGACACGACCATCGGCTGGCGCTTCGTGAACCCGAAGATGAAGGCCGCCTACGGCATCGACTCCATGCCGGAAACGGCGGAGAACGTGGCCGCGGACTACGCCGTCAACCGCGCCGAACAGGACGCCTTCGCGCTGCGCAGCCAGCAACGCGCGGCCCGCGCGCAGGAATACGGCCGGCTGGCGCTGGAAATCGTCCCGGTCGCCATTCCCCAGCGCAAGGGCGACCCGAAGATCGTCGACCGGGACGAGCATCTGCGCCCGGACACGACCCTGGAAGCGCTGGCGAAGCTCGGCACGCCCTTCCGGAAGGACGGCGGGACGGTCACCGCCGGCAATGCGTCGGGCGTCAACGACGGGGCCGGCGCCCTGCTGGTGGCGTCGGAGGCGGCGGTGAAGCGCTATGGCCTGACGCCGCGGGCGCGCATCACCGGGCTGGCCACCGCGGGCGTGCCGCCGCGCGTCATGGGCATCGGCCCGGCCCCGGCGACGCGCAAGCTGCTTGCGCGGCTGGGCCTGACCATCGGCGACGTGGACGTGATCGAGCTGAACGAGGCCTTCGCGGCGCAGGCGCTGGCCGTGCTGCGGCTGTTGGGCCTGCCGGACGACGCGGAGCACGTGAACCCGCAGGGCGGGGCCATCGCGCTCGGCCACCCGCTGGGCGCGTCGGGCGCGCGGCTGGCCGGAACCGCCCTGATCGAACTGGAACAGCGGAACGCCCGTCGGGCGCTGTGCACCATGTGCATCGGCGTGGGCCAGGGAATCGCTTTGATGCTGGAGAGGGACTGACCCAGCGCCTACATTCTTGCGATAGAAACTGTCTGCGGGGCCAACATAACAACAAAACGGCCCAGAACGCACACCGGGAGAAACGCCATGTTGATGCTGAACACGCCCCTGCAGCACGAACTCGACCATTACGAGACGGCCAGCCGGGACGAAATCACGGCCATGCAGATCTCGCGGCTGAAATGGTCGCTCCAGCACACCTACGCGAACGTCCCGCATTTCCGGGCGAAGTGCCAGAAGAAGGGCGTCACCCCCGCCGACTTCAGGGAGCTGAAGGACCTCGCCCTTTTCCCCTTCACGGTGAAGGACGACCTGCGCCAGACCTACCCCTTCGGCCTGTTCGCCGTGCCGATGACGGAACTGGTGCGCCTGCACGCCTCCAGCGGCACGACCGGCAAGCCGACGGTGGTGGGCTACACCGACGCGGACATCCACAACTGGGCCGACCTCGTCGCGCGCTCCATCCGGGCGGCGGGCGGACGGCGCGGCGACCGGGTGCATGTCTCCTACGGCTACGGCCTGTTCACCGGCGGCCTCGGCGCGCATTACGGCGCGGAGCGGCTGGGCTGCACCGTCATCCCCATGGGCGGCGGCCAGACGGAGCGGCAGGTGCAGCTGATCCGCGACTTCGAGCCGAACATCATCATGGTCACTCCTTCCTACATGCTGAACATCGCGGAGGAGATGGAGCGGCAGGGGCTGAAGACCTGGCAGACCGCGCTGCGCGTCGGCATCTTCGGCGCCGAGCCCTGGACCAACGCCATGCGCGCGGAGATCGAGCAGAAGTTCGGCATCGACGCGGTGGACATCTACGGCCTGTCGGAAATCATGGGGCCGGGTGTCGCGTCGGAATGCGTGGAGACCAAGGACGGCCCGGTCATCTGGGAAGACCACTTCTATCCGGAAATCATCAACCCCGAGACGGGCGAGGTGCTGCCGGACGGTGAATACGGCGAGCTGGTCTTCACCACGCTGACCAAGGAAGGCCTGCCGATGATCCGCTACCGCACGCGCGACCTGACGCGGCTGCTGCCGCCGACGTCGCGGTCCATGCGGCGCATCGACAAGATCACCGGCCGCTCCGACGACATGCTCATCATCCGCGGCGTGAACGTCTTCCCCACCCAGATCGAGGAGCTGATCTGCAAGGAGCCGATGTTCGCCCCGCATTACGAGCTGATCGTGTCCCGCACCGGGCACATGGACGATCTGGCCGTGCGGGTGGAGGTGGAGCCGAGCCACGCCGGGGAGGACCGCAAGCCCTTCGCCCGGCACCTGCAACACCGCATCAAGTCGCTGATCGGCATCACCACGGCGGTCGAGGTGGTGGACCCCTGCACGATCGAACGCTCGCAGGGAAAAGCGAAGCGCGTGCGGGATCTGCGGCCGAAGGGTTGATTCCCGAAACCAGCGGAGTTCCCTCCCCCGCCCAGCGGGGGAGGGCTAGGGTGGGGGCAATACCCCTCCGAACTCAGGGCCTTTCCGTTTGAAAAGTATCATTTGAAACTGTATCACCAGAAACAAATAAAGAAGCACCGGGGGAAACGCACATGCACGCGACCTACGCCTACCCCAAATTCCCATACCTTCCGGCCGAAGAACAGCGCACCGGAACCGTGAAGCGCCACCCCGTCGTGGTGGTGGGCGCCGGGCCGGTGGGGCTGACGGCGGCCATCGACCTCGCCCAGAAGGGCGTGCCGGTGGTCGTGCTGGACGAAGACGACACGGTCAGCATCGGCAGCCGCGCCGTCTGCTACGCCAAGCGGGCGCTGGAGGTGTGGGACCGGCTGGGCACCGCGCAACGGATGATCGACAAGGGCGTCGTCTGGAAGATCGGCAAGGTCTTCCACGGCGACCATCAGGTCTACCAGTTCGACCTGCTGCCGGAACCGGACCACAAGATCCCGGCCTTCATCAACCTTCAGCAATACTATCTGGAAGAATATCTGTTGGACGCCGCCCGCAAGGCGGAACGGGTGGACCTGCGCTGGAAGTCGCGCGTGCTGTCGGTGAAGCCGCAGGACGACCATGTGGTGCTTCAGGTGGAGACGCCCGACGGCGTCTACGCGCTGGAGGCCGATTGGGTGATCGCCTGCGACGGCGCCAAGTCCTCCATCCGCAAGATGCTGGGGCTGGACTTCGTCGGACAGGTGTTCCAGGACCGCTTCCTGATCGCCGACGTGGTGATGAAGGCCGATTTCCCGGCGGAGCGCTGGTTCTGGTTCGACCCGCCCTTCCACCGCAAGCAGTCCACCCTGCTGCACATGCAGGCCGACAACGTCTGGCGCATCGACTTCCAGCTGGGCTGGGACGCCGACCCGGAGGAGGAAAAGAAGCCGGAGCGCGTCATTCCCCGCCTGAAGGCCATGCTTGGCGAGGACACGGAGTTCGAGCTGGAGTGGGTGTCGGTCTACACCTTCCAGTGCCGGCGGCTGGAGAATTTCCGGGCCGGCCGCGTCTTCTTCGCCGGGGACAGCGCGCATCAGGTCAGCCCCTTCGGCGCGCGCGGCGCCAACTCCGGCGTGCCGGACGCGGACAACCTCGTCTGGAAGCTGAAGCTGGTGATGGACGGCGTGGCCCCGGACAGCCTGCTGGACAGCTATTCGGACGAGCGCGTCGCGGCGGCGAAGGAAAACCTGCTGAACTCCACCCGCTCCACCGACTTCATCACGCCGAAAAGCGCGATCAGCCGCACCTTCCGCGACGCGGCGCTGGATCTGGCGAACGAGCATCCCTTCGCGCGGTCACTGGTCAATTCCGGCCGCCTGTCCACGCCGACCACCTACACCGACAGCCCGCTGAACACGCCGGACACCGACGTTTTCGCCGGCAAGATGGTGCCGGGCGCCCCGGCGACCGACGCCCCTGTAGAGGCGGCGGGGCAGCCGGGCTGGCTGATGGACCGGCTGGGCGGCGGCTTCGTGGCGCTCTACGTCGCCGGGTCCGACCCGGTGCCGGCGGAGGTGTCGGAGCGGCTGGACGCGCTGGCGCGGGGGCCGATCCCCTTCGCGTGGCACGCGGTTACCGACCGGCGGCGGGAGGCGCTGCCGAACGAACTGCTCGACGTCAACGGGCGTTTCAAGGAACGCTACGACGCCACGCCCGGCAGCCTGTACCTGATCCGCCCGGACCAGCACGTCGCCGGCCGCTGGCGCCGCTTCGACGCCGACACACTGGCCGCCGCGCTGAACCGTGCGGTCGGCCTGTAAAAAGAAGACTTGAGGGAAGGAAACGCCCATGGCCACGCTCGTGACCGAAAACCGCCTCGCCAACCCCGACGACTTCTACGAGGCGCTGATCGACACCCACCGCGACCTGACCGCCGAGCAGAGCGGCATGGTCAACGCCAAGCTCGTCCTGCTGCTCGCCAACCACATCGGCGACATGGAGGTGCTGAAGGAAGCGCTGGCCCTCGCCCGCAAGGGGGTGTGACGGCCGGACCATTTGCCCCGAGCACTTGCCCCCACCCTCCCCACTTCGTGGGTCCCCTCCCTCCCCCGCTGGGCGGGAGAGGGCTAAGTTCCCTCCCCTGCGAAGCTCACGCGCAAACCTTCGGTTTGCGCTGCCGCGGCAGGCGGCCCTTCGGTCCGGCGAGAGCGGGGGAGGGTTAGGGTGGGGGCAAGTGGTTCAGCACGGGGGCGCGTCATGACGGAGCGGGTGGTCCATCTTCGGGGCGGCGGGGTCAGCCTTGCGCTCGGGGTCGGGGATGTCGCGCGCCTGCTCTATTGGGGGCCGGTGCTGGCGGACGGAATCGACGAGGCGGGGTTGCGCGCCGCCATCCCGCCCTCGGCGCTCGACGCGCCGCCGTTTCCGCCGCTGCTCCCGGCCTCCGGCTGGGGCTTCTGGGGGCAGCCGGCGCTGTCCGGCCGGCACGAACACGGCGGCTGGGCCCCCCGGCTGCGCGTCACCGGTGTTGACGCAACCGCCACCCGTGCGCGGATCGACCACGGGGCGGAAGACGGCTCGCTGGCCGTCGCGGTGCTGCTGGACCTCGACGCGGACACCGGCGTGCTGCGCGCGGAGGCCGAGGTCACCAACCGCGCCGCCGAGCCCTACCGGCTGGACTGGTGCGCGTCGCTCTGCCTCGCTCTGCCGGCACTGTTGGAAGAGGCGCTGGTGTCCGAAGGGGCCTACATCCGCGAATTCCAGGAACGGCGCGTGGACTTGGGTTCCGGCGTTCTGCTGAAGGAAAACCGGCGCGGACGCACCAGCCACGACGCCTTTCCCGGCGTGGTGCTGGGGGAGCGTGGTTTCGGCGTGGATCACGGGACCGTCTGCGGCTTTCATCTGGGCTGGAGCGGCAACCACCGCCTTTCGGTGGAGACGCGGCCGGACGGCACGCGCATCGTGCAGCTTGGCGAGTTGCTGCATCCGGGCGAGGCGGTGCTGGCACCGGGTGGGTCGTACCGCACGCCGCCGGCCTACGCGGCGGTGGCCGAGGGCGGCCTGAACGGGCTGATCGTCCGCACCCACGACCATGTGCGCCGCCGCATCCTGCCGCGCCGGCCGTTACGCACCCGGCCGGTGCACCTGA
>JAEZPL010000810.1 GCA_023413605.1 Pseudomonadota bacterium | reverse complement strand
CTGCACGGGCACCATCGGGCTGGCCGCTTCGGCCAACCTCAACCCGGACCGCCGCTTCCCGTCGCTGTTCGAGCCGGTGCACGGCTCCGCCCCGGACATCTTCGGCAAGCGCATCGCCAACCCGATCGCGATGATCTGGTCGGGCGCGATGATGCTGGACTTCCTGGGCGACGGCGACGCCCAGTACCGGGCGGCCCACGACGCGATCATGCGCGCCATCGAGACGGTGCTGGTCGAGGGGCCGCGCACGCCGGACGTCGGCGGCACGGCCAACACCGGCGACGTCGGCAAGGCCATCGCCGAGGCGATCTGATCCGGCCGGCAAGGCCGGCGCCACCCTCACCCCAACCCCTCTCCCTTCAAGGGAGAGGGGCTTTTAAACATCAGGGCCTTGTATCAAAGCTCGGCGTTCAGGCCGGACGCCGACAGCTCCACCGGCCGCACGGCGTGGCCGGTGGGGGCGTAGAGGCCGTCGCTCGCGGCTTTTTCCAGGGCCGCGAGCAGGCTGCGGTTGATCGTCAGCACCGCCTTGCGCATCGCCACCAGCCCGGCGGCGTTCTCGTTGATGGCGCGGTCCAGCTGCTCCACGCGGTCCAGCACCAGGGCGCGCAGGTCGTCGTTCATGCGCAGGTGGGACGCGCCGGCCTGCGCCATGACGCCTTCCAGCCGGTCGGCCATGGCCTGCTTGCGCCGGGCGAAGCCTTCCAGACCGTCCAGCGCGCCGGCGGACAGGGCCGCGGTTTCCTCCGCCAGCAGGCGGTTCAGGTCGGCGATGGCGTCCATGAACTCCGTCATCACGACGGCGGTCGGGCCATCGGTCAGCGCGGGCGCTTCGGGTTCCGGGGCGGCGGGCTCGGGTGCTGCCTCCGCCGGCTTGGCGTCGGGAGCGAACTCCTGGATCAGATCCTTGAAACGGCGGCTCATCCCACGGCTCCCTTAAACGGCTGGGTCATTCTGCTGGGCGTAGAGGCGCGCCACGTCCGCCTGCACCATGCGGCCGATGCCGAGCGTGCCGGCCTCCGCGATGGCCTTGCCGTATTCCTGGAGCATGAAGCTGCGCCACGTCCGCTCGCCCTGGCCGCCGCCGAAGGTGCCGCCGGTGTCCAGGCCCTTGAACATGGATTCCAGCATCTGGCCCACGATCATCGCCTCGAAATCCTTGGCGACGCGTTCGGACGGGTCGGCGGCCTTCCGGGTGGCCGACGCCGTGGGGGCGGGTGCGGTCATGGAGATGGCGGAGATGTCCATCGCGTCCTCGTCCTGTCCTGTCCGGTCCGATCAGATGATTTCCAGGTCGGCGTGCAGGGCGCCCGCCGCCTTGATGGCCTGGAGGATGGCCACCATGTCGCGCGGGCCGACGCCCAGCGCGTTCAGCCCGTTGACGAGCTGCTGAAGGCTGACGTTGCCGCCGATGGTGACGAACTGGCGACCGTTGCCTTCCTGCACCTGCACGTCGGTGCGCGGCACGACGACGGTCTGCCCGTCGGAGAAGGGCTGCGGCTGCGAGACCTGCGGCGTCTCCACCACGCGGACGGTCAGGTTGCCCTGGGTGATGGCGACCCGGCTGATGCGCACGTCGTCGCCGATCACCACGGTGCCGCTGCGCTCGTCCACCACCACGCGGGCGATGCCGTCCGGGCGGACCGAGACCTGCTCGATGTCGCCGATCAGCCGGGCGATCGCGCCCGTGTAGCGCGGCGGAATGCGCACGTCCACGGTGGTGGCGTCCAGCACGCGGGCGCCGCCGCCCAGCCGCGCGTTCACCGCGTCGGCGATGCGGTTGGCGGTGGTGAAGTCCGGGTTGCGCAGCGCCATGCGCACGCCGGTGGCGTCGTCCAGCGCGAATTTCAGCTCCCGCTCCACGATGGCGCCGTTGGCGACGCGGGCGCTGGTGGGCACGCCCTTGGTCACGTTGGCCGCCGCCCCGCCGGCCGAGAAGCCGCTGACCGACAGCGACCCCTGGGCGACCGCGTAGGCCTGCCCGTCGGCGCCCAGCAGCGGCGTCACCAGCAGCGTGCCGCCCAGCAGGCTGGTGGCGTCGCCCAGCGCCGACACGGTGATGTCGATGGTCGTGCCCTGGCGCGCGAAGGGCGGCAGGGACGCGGTGACCATCACCGCCGCGGCGTTGCGGGTGCGCAGCACCTCGTCACGGGTGTTGATGCCCAGCCGCTCCAGCATGCCCTTCAGGCTCTGCTCGGTGAAGGGCGTGTTGATCAGCCGGTCGCCCGTGCCGTTCAGGCCGACGACGAGGCCGTAACCGATCAGCTGGTTGCGGCGCACGCCGTCGAACGTCACGAGATCCTTGACCCGTGTCTGAGCCACGGCGCCGGGGGCCGCCGCCAGGGATGCCAGCAGCAGGACGGCGAGCGTCAGGATGGCGGGCATCCGGGCGGCCGGCTTCAGGGATGGGCGCGCGGAACGGAGGATCGACACGGGCATGCGCCTTTGCTTTCGCCTACAGGTAGTTGGTCAGGCGCATCCGGGCGATGCGGGCGGTGGCCGACGCGGTCGCCTCGATCTGCGCCTCAAGCTGGCTCAGGCGCACGCTGCTTTCGGCCGGATCCACGCTTTCCAGCGCGTCGATCTGGTCGTTGAGGATCTTCAGCTGCGCGTTGTGGCCATTCACGATCTCGTCCAGCTGCGCGCGCTGGATGCCAAGCTGGGCGGTGGCGTTGCGCACACCGCTCAGGCCCGCGGACAGCTTGCCCACCGCCGCCTCCATGTAGGGCTGGTAAGCCTCCTGAGGCAGGGCGCTGGTGTCGACGGAGGCCAGCATGTACAGCCCCTGCAACAGGTCGCGCATGGCCGGGTCGTTGGCCTGGATGCCGTACGGGATTTCGGTGGAGCGGTCGGGCCGGGCGCTCAGCCGCGGGGTGTCGGCCCCGCCCGGCTGCATCGCCGTGGCGCCCATGTACATGCCGCCCTCGAACCCCAGGGTCAGGGGCGGGGGAAGCGGCTGGGCCGGATCGCGCACGGCGAAGAGGTCGTTCATCGTCGCCAGCACCGCCGCCGTGTCGGCCGCCGTGGCGGGCGCCGTGGCGCCGCCCAGCGTCGCCGACATGGCGTCCTGGACGATCTGCATGGGCGAGGGCAGGCCGGAATTGTCGCCCTGGACGGACCGCATGGGCACCGTCTTCACCTCGATGCCGCTGAACAGATAGCCGTTGCCGGAGGAGGCGTTCAGCATCCCGATCACCTGATCCAGCACGCCGCGCGCCCGCACCTGCAGCGCCCCGCCGGTCGACGACGGCTGGCCCAGCCCGACGGAGGCCATGGACAGCGCGTCCTGCCCGGCGGTCAGGATGTTGGTCAGGGCGCTGTCCATGGTCGTCGTGCGGCCCTGGAGAAGCGCCGCGTTCTTCAGGTACTGGTCCGTCTCGTCGTAGAGGTTGCGCAGGGTGATGGCGCGGCCCGTGCTGGCGCCCAGCGTCTGGGCGACGTCGAAACGCTTGCCGCTGCCCAGCTCGTCGTTGTTGCGCAGAAGCTCCAGCTGGAGGTTCGTCGTCGCGTTCTGCATCCGCCGGGCCATGCCGACGGTCGACACCGAATTGTAGAGCATCGCGTCAGTTCCTGATCTGGAGCAGCGTGTCGAGCATGCGGCCGGCCACCTGGATCACCTGGGCGCTGGCGCCGTAGCTCTGTTCGATCAGCAGCAGCTTCTGCATCTCGTCGTCGATGTTGACGCCGTCGCGGTTGATGCGCGCGTTCTGCAGCGTGTCGGCGCTGATCTTGCGCGTCTTCATCTCCGCTTCCGCGTTGGTGCGGTAACTCTGCTGGGTCGAGACCATGGAGGTCGCGTAGTCGCCCAGCGTCGCGTTCGCCGGCATGTCCGTGGCCGTGAAGGGCCGGGTGGCCGTGAACACGCCGAGGAAGCGGTCGAGCTGCGTCTGGTCGCCGGGCGCCAGCGGCACGGCCGCCTGCACGCCGCTCTGCACCTTCCAGGCGTTGGCGCGGACGTCGCCGTTCACGGCGATGCGGCCGGCAAGACCGGTGGTGGTGCCGTAGGCCGCGCCCCCGTCGGTGAACAGGCCGGGCTGCGTCGGGTCGGCCTCCGCCGCCTGGAACTGCTGCACGATGCCCGCCGCCAGCTCGTCGAGCTGCCGGAGCGCGCGCGGCATGTCCTGGAACGCGACCTGGGTGTAGCCCATGATGCGGCCGGTCTGGATGTCCTGGTCGGGGTTGTCGGAAATCACCTTGCCGCCCGCCATCAGGTCGGTGCCGACGAGTTGCAGGGGCTTTTCGCCCGGAGCCAGTTCGCGGTCGAGCAGAGTCTGGCCGTTGCGGGTCATCACCACCACCTCCCCCGACTCGCGGGTGTAGGTGCGGATGCCGATCTCCTCCGACACGCGGTCGAGCAGCAGGTCGCGCTGGTCCCGCAGGTCGCTGGTGTCGGCCCCCATCGCCGACTGGCGGGCGATGGCGCCGTTCAGGTCGCTGATGCGCGACAGCGCGCCGTTGACCTGATCGACGGAGGCCTGGAGACGGCCGCGGGCGTCCGCCTGCGCGGCGGCGGCAGCGGCGGCGGTGTCGTTCAGGCGGCGGACCAGCGCTTCGGCCTTGTCCACGACGGCCGCCTGGGCGGCGTCGTTGTCGGACTGGTCGCGCAGCTGCGAGAAGGCCTGCTGGAGCTTCGACAGGGCGGTGGAGACCGACCGTTCGTCCTGCGGCTGGCCGAGTGCGGTGGCGTAGTCCGCCAGCACCGAGGCGCGTGCCTCCTGCGCGGTGTAGCGGCTCTGCTCGAACCGGGCGTCGCGGATCAGCAGCTCGTCCACGCGGCGGCCGATGCCGTCCACGCGCACGCCGGCGCCGCGCCCGCCGGAGATGCTGGCGCTGAGGTCCAGATCCTTGCGGACGTAGCCGGTGGTGGTGGCGTTGCTGATGTTGTGCGTCAGCAGGGCCGTCTGCTGCTGCGTCGCGCGCAGGCCGGACAGGGCGTTGGACAGGGCCAGTTGAAGGCTCATGGTGGTCTCTCCCGATCCCGTGCGGTCAGCGCTTCAGGCGGGTGGTTTCGTCCACCATCTCGTCGGCCGTGCGGACGATGGTCGCGCTGGAGGAATAGGCGCGCTGAGTCTCGATCAGCGACACCAGCTCCTCCGCGATGTCGACGTTCGACTGCTCCAGCGCGTAGCCGGCGACGGAGCCGGCGTTGCCGGAATTGCCGGCGCTCAGCGTCAGCGCGCCGCTGTTCGAGCCCAGCGTGTAGGTGTTGCCGTCCTGGACCGTCAGGCCGTCCGGATTCACCACGTCGGCGATGGGAATTTGGTACAGCGGCTGCCGGGCGCCGTTGTCGTAGATGGCCCACAGCGTGCCGGCCTTGTCGATGTCCACCGTGCTGACCTGGCCGGCCTTGGCGCCGTCGCCCATGAACTGGGGCACATAATCGCCGTTCAACTGGGTGACGTTGCCGAGCCCGATGTTGATGGTGTCGGAGGTCGGGGTGGCCGGCGAGGTCAGGGTGATCGTCGGCAGCGCGCCCGACGGCAGGCCGGCGTTCGGGCCGGTGGCGTCGAAGGTCACCGTGTTGGACGACAACGCGACCGTGTAGCCGGCGGGGCCGGTGGCGCCCAGCGTCCACTCGTTCGGGTTCGCGGTCTTGGTCCAGGTCAGCGTGACGTCCATCGGGTTGCCGATGCCGTCGTAGAAGGTCGAGGTCGTGTCGAAGCTGGTGCCGTTCGCCGCCTGGGCCGGCAGGTTGCCGGAGAAGCTCATCTGCGTCGTCTTGCTGCCGCCGTAGGCAAGCCCGGCGACGGACACGGCGGTCAGGTTGTCGAAGCTGCTCTTGTTCACCGCGGGCAGGGTGCCGTCGGGGCCCAGTTTCCAGGCCTGCAGATACTGGCCGGCGCTGTTGCGCAGGAAGCCCTGGTCGTCCGGCAGGAAGCTGCCGGCGCGCGTCAGCGCGTAGCTGGGCGCGCCCTGGGCCGTGGTCGCGCTGTTGGCGACGACGAAGAAGCCACGCCCTTCGATCGCAAGGTCGGTGGCGGACTGGGTGCCCTGGATGGTCCCGTCCTTCAGCACCTGATAATGCACGTTCGAGCGCACGCCGCCGGCCGAATAGGTGGTGTTGGAACCGGACGAGGTCATCAGCGTCGAGAAATCGACCGAGGCCCGCTTGTAGCCGACCGTGGCCGAGTTGCTGATGTTGTCGGAAATGGCGGCCATCCGCGAGCTT
Source organism: Pseudomonadota bacterium (assembly GCA_023413605.1). Lineage (GTDB taxonomy): Bacteria > Pseudomonadota > Alphaproteobacteria > Azospirillales > Azospirillaceae > Azospirillum. The sequence goes on along the minus strand of JAEZPL010000810.1, from coordinate 2,540 downwards.
TGTGCGGACATGCCGCTGACGCCGGACCGCATGGCGCTGAACAGGCTCATCGAGGGATCCTCTTGTCAAGACTGTTGAACCAAGGGGAAGTCACGGGATTCTCCACGATGGACTTTGGGTGGGAGAATAGCCGCGTGGTTTTAAAGGCGCTTTAAAGGGGGCGCCCGCGCTTTTACTTAAAATTTTGCGCGGTTCTTTCCCTCTTCCAATGCGATGGGAGAGGGAAGCCCCGGAGCCTCATTCGCCGCCCGCGCCGCTTTTCAGCAGGGTGATGCTGATGCGGCGGTTGCGGGGGGCCAGCGGGTCGGCGCCGTCGAGGTGGTCGAGGTCGGCGCGCCCTTCCACGCGGGCGATGCGGGTGGCGGGGATGCCCGCGGCGATCAGTTCCCGCCGTGCGGCGTTGGCGCGGTCGCTGGACAGTTCCCAGTTGCCGTACTTCGCGCCGTCCGCGTAGCCCAGACCGTCGGTGTGGCCGGTGATGCTGAGCTTGTTGGGCGCCGCCGCGACGGCCGACGCCACCAGCCGCATCAGGCGGCGGCCCTGCTCGTTCATCTGCGCGGAACCGACGTTGAACATCGACACCTTGGCCTGATCGGTCAGCTGGACGCGCAGCCCTTGCGCCGTCTGCTGAATCAGGACGCTGTCGGTCAGCGCGCCCAGTTCCGGCGTGCCGGCGATGCGCTGGCGCAGGGTCTGTTCCGCCGCTTCCAGCCCCTGCTGTTCGGTCAGGGCGGCGGTCTGGCGGTCGAGCACGGCTTCCAGCTCCGCCCGCATGTTCCGGTTGCTGCCGGACGGGGCTTGCTCGGTCGCCGCATTCCGCTCGGGCGGGGCCATGCCGCCGGGGAGATGCGGCATCGGATCCTTGCGGCCGGCCGGCTGGCGGTCGCTGTCGCCGACCGACGCCACGACCGGCGGGGCCGCGACCGGCACGCTGTGCTCGCCCGGCGCGTTCGGGGTGGTCAGCGCCCCGGTCTTGTCCACAGCGCGGCCGGCCAGCAAGCCGTCGGCGCCGGAATTCGCCTGGGACAGCGCCACCGGGTTGAAGTAATCGGCGATGCCCTTGCGCTGTTCCACCGTGGTGACGTTCATCAGCCACATGATCAGGAAGAAGGTCATCATCGCCGTCACGAAGTCGGCGTAGGCCAGTTTCCAGGCGCTGTTGTGCTCCTCCCCCTCATCCTCGAAGCGGCGCTTGATGATGATCGTCGGTTCCAGGCGCTTGCGGGGCATGGCGGGTCCTCAGGCGGGCTGGTTCGCTTCGCGGGCCTTCGCCTGCGAGGACAGGGTGGTGGCGACCTCGACCTCGGCCAGGCTCGGCTGGGTGTCGGCGAACAGCACCTTGCGCGCGAACTCCGCGCAGACCTGCGGAGGGCTGCCGCGCAGGTAGGCGCCGATGCCCGCCCGGATGCAGATGAACAGAGTCAGTTCCGCCTCGCGCCGGTGACGGGCGGCGGCGGCGATGGGGCCGACCAGACCGTAGGACAGCAGCACGCCCAGGAAGGTGCCGGTCAGCGCGCCGCCGATCATGTGGCCCAGCACCTCCGGCGGCTCGCTGATGGCGCTCATGGCGTTGATGACGCCCAGCACGGCGGCGACGATGCCCAGCGCCGGCAGCGCGTCGGCAAGGTTCTGGAGCGCCTTCGGCACCTGGTTCAGCTCGCGCCCGATGGTCTCGATCTCCTCGCTCATCAGCGCTTCCAGGTCGTGCGGGTTGTCCTGGCCCAGCGCGATCAGGCGCAGGTAGTCGCACAGGAAGGTCAGGCTGCGCGGGTGGCGGAAGACGGACGGGTACTGGGTGAAGATCGGGCTGTCTTCCGGCTTGTCGATGTCGGTTTCGATCTGCGACATGCCCTTCGACTTGGCCTGCCGCAGCAGGGCGTAGAGCAGCGCGATCAGGTCCAGGTAATCGTCCTTGCTGGTGCGCCGCCCCCTGGCGACGGCGCCGATGGTGCGCAACGTCCCGCGCAGCACGGCCGGCGTGTTGGCGATGACGTAGCCGCCGATGCCGGCGCCGACGATGATGACGATTTCCACGGGCTGCCACAGCACCCCCAGCCGCCCGCCCATGGCGGCAAAACCGCCGAGCACGCTGAGGAACACCGCGACGATACCGAACAGCAAACGCATGACTGACTCCTTCGGCTCGGCCGAACTAGAAGGCGGGCTTTAAAGCGGCAAGCGGGGCATGGAAGCCCGGATCACGGGGCCGGATCATGGGGCCGGATCATGGGGCCGTGCGCCAGCGGCGCGCGACGTCGGCCAGGGCGCCGGCCGCGGCGAGCTGGCCGGACACGGCGGTGGTGGACAGCGGCTTGCCGCGGGACTCCGGCGGGGTGGCCAGCGCGTCCAGCAGCCCGGCCCAGCGGGTGCCCGCCAGCCGCGTGCGGTGGCGTTCGGCGGCCTCGTTCACCACGCCGGTCTCTCCGGCGCGGAAGGCGGCGAGCGCGTAGTGCGCGATGTCGTCCGGATCCGCGGCGTCGTTCCGGGCCAGCAGTTCGCCGTAGGCGGCGCGCGCCGCGGCCCATTCCCCGGCCTGGAAC
>JAEZPL010000789.1 GCA_023413605.1 Pseudomonadota bacterium | reverse complement strand
GCGCTGACCATCTCCGCCAGTCTGGCGCAGATCGGCGAATTCTCCTTCATCCTCGCCAGCCTGGGCGTCGGCATGAACCTGCTGCCGGCGGTCGGGCGCGACCTGATCCTGGCCGGCGCCATCATCTCCATCATTCTAAACCCGCTGCTGTTCGTCCTGATCGGCCGCTTCGCATCGCTGGATGAGGCGAAGCGGCCCGCCGCTTCCGCTCCGGCGGAGGACGCAGCTACCGTTCCGGTGACGCCCGACAGCGCGCTGGTCACCAAACCCGTCCCCGCTCCGGAGCCCATTCCGGCCGCCGAAGCGTTGGAGCGCGACCTGCCCACAGTCACCCTGACCGGTCACACGATCCTTGTCGGATACGGTCGCGTGGGCGCCACGGTCGGCGCCGGGCTGAAGGAGGCCGGCATGCCCTTCGTGGTGGTGGAGGACCGTCCCGAACCGGCGGAGGCCGCAAGGGCGGACGGGGCGGTGGTGGTGTTCGGCAACGCCGCGGATTCCATCGTTCTGTCCGCAACCAACATCGCCGGGGCCAGCCGGCTTGTGGTCGCCATCCCCGAGGCGTTCGAGGCCGGTCAGGTGGTGGCGCAGGCGCGCGCAGCGAACGCCGGGCTCGACATCCTGGCGCGTGCCCATTCCGACACGGAGATGGACCATCTCGACAAATGCGGCGCCACCCACAGCATCATGGGCGAGCGTGAAATCGCGCGCTGCATGCTCGGCCTCCTGCTTGGCGGTCAGCGGGATGAGGGTCAGCGGGATGAGGGCCAGTGGGAGGGTGGCGAGCGGGCTGCGAGCGCCGCATAAAACATTTATGATCTGTGGAATACCTCATTACCGCTAAGCCGGGTGTGCAATTCATTCTTCCATCGGGTGGAAAGCATGCTAAATAGGCGGGGTATTCCCCAGAGGATGAGCACATGAACGCCCTGACCCGACGCTCCGCCCTGTTGGCCCTGGCCGCCGTCACGTCCCTGACCGCCCTGGCGCCCGGCATGGCGCGCGCCGCAGATCCGGTGAAGCTGGAGGTCGGATACATCCCGATCCTCGCCGCCGCCCCGCTGTTCATCATGGATGGCGAGGGCTGGGCGCGTGAGGCCGGCATCGACCTGAAGCTCACCAAGTTCGAATCCGGGCCGCACGCGATCCAGGCCATGGCCGCCGGCAAGATCGACGCGATGTATGCCGGCGTGGCGCCGGTTCTGGTTGCCCGCACCAAGGGTGCGGACATCTCGGTCATCGCCAACTCGGCGGTGGAGGAGATGGTGGGCGCCGGGCGTGGCCAGTTCGCCAAGGCGCTGGGCGGCAAGGCGACGCCGGAGTCCTTCGCCAAGTTCGTCGCCGACAACGGCCGCAAGGTGAAGATCGGAACCCAGCCGCCGGGGTCCGTGCCCGATACGGTGCTGCGCCACTGGCTGTTCAAGGTGGTGAAGGTCGATCCGGCCACCGTGGAAATCATCTCCATGGGCATCGACAAGACCCAGCAGGCGCTGCTGGCCGGCGCGCTCGACGCCGCCACGATCCGCGAACCGACCGTCACCGTTACCAAGCAGATGGACCCGAACGTCTCGCTGCTGGCGACGGGTGCGGAAATGTTCCCGAACCAGCCCGGCACGGTCATCGCCGTGCGCGGCGCGGTCATCAAGGAGCATGGCGACGCGCTGACCAAGCTGGTCAAGGCGCATGTCCGCGCCGTGGACCTGATCGCCAAGGATCCGGCCCGCGCCGCCAAGGTCGCCAACGAGTATCTGGGCAAGGGCCTGATGGACACCGCGACGCTGGAGGCCGCCTTCCGTTCGCCGGGGTCCAAGTTCGTGGCCGATCCGCACGGCGTCGTGCCGGCGGTCGAGACCATGATGGCCTACACGAAGGAGATCGGCTCGGCCGAGGGCGTGATCCCGGTCGCGGAGGCCTTCGACTTCCGCTTCTACGACGCCGCGGTGGCCAAGTAAGCCGATGCGCCAGCCGCTGAAGTTCCACACCTCCATCGGCCTGTCGGCGCTGGGCGTCGGCGTCTTCCTGCTTGCCTGGGAAGCGCTGGCGCGGAGCGGCGTCGTGCCCTCGGGCCTGTTGCCGTCGCCCAGCGCGGTGCCCGCCGCCTTCGTGTCGGAATTCCGCGCCGGCACCTGGCAGGCCATGGTGATGGCCAGCCTGTCGCACTACCTCAGCGGCCTGGCGCTCGGCACCTTCCTCGGCATCGCCTTCGGCACGGCGGCGGCGATGTGGGGCGTGTGGGACGCCGCGCAGGCCTGGGTGGTGCGCATGCTGCGCCCCATCCCGTCCATCGCCTGGATTCCCTTCGCCATCATCTGGTTCGGGGTCAGCGAGGCGGCGGCGACCTTCCTGATCGCGCTGACGGTCTTCTGGATCAACTATTATGCCACCTACGCCGCCGTGCGCGGCGTGGACAAGGACCTGATCGAGCTTGGCTACGCCTTCGGCCAGGGCGGGCTGATCCCGCGCCTGTTCAAGATCGTGCTGCCGGGCGCCCTGCCGGGCATCCTGTCCGGCATCCGCGCCGGGCTGGGGCAGGGCTGGATGACCGTCGTCGCGGCGGAGCTGTTCGGCATCTCCGGCCTTGGGTCCCGCATGTCCGACGCCTCCGGCCTGCTCGCGACGCACATCGTGGTGCTTTACATGGTGACCATCGCGGCGCTGTACGGCGTGTGCGATTTCCTGTTCATGCAGGTCCAGCAGCGGGTGCTCGCATGGCAGAAGTGATGGAAAAGTACGTGATCGAACTGAAGGGCGTCGCCATCGGCTACGGCGACAACGCGCCGCCGGTGCTGGTGGAGGTGGACCTCGCGGTGGAGCGCGGCAGCTTCGTCGCGATCGTCGGCCCGTCCGGCGTGGGCAAGTCCACGCTGCTGCGCGTGGTCGCCGGCCTGCACCGGGCGCGCGGCGGCTCCGTCACCATCCACCAGACGAACAAGCCGGGGCACCGCCCGGTCAGCCTCGTCTTCCAGGACGCGCGGCTGCTGCCCTGGCGGCGGGTCGCCAAGAACGTCCGCTTCGGCCTGGAAGGCCTGCCGATCAACGCAGCCGAGCGTGACGAGCGTGTGGCTGCGGCTCTGCGACTCGTCCGCCTGGACGATTACGGCCGGCGCTGGCCCTATGAGCTGTCGGGCGGCCAGCGCCAGCGCGTCGGCATCGCCCGCGCGCTGGCGGTCGATCCCGACATCCTGCTGATGGACGAGCCATTCGGCGCGCTCGACGCCATCACCCGCCACAGCCTTCAGGACGAGTTGCGGCGCATCCACCGCGAAACCGGCAAGACCATCCTCTTCGTCACCCACGACCTGGAGGAGGCGGTTCACCTCGCCGACCGCATCATCGTGCTGGGCGGCAGCCCCGCGCGCATCGTGCGGGACGTGCGGAACGATCCGGGGCGGGAAGGCTTGGTCTTCCGCGATCAGGTGGAACAGCTGCGGTCGGGCATCGCGGACAATTACAGCATTTGAGGGTGTGGTCTCATCCCCTCTCTCGCCCCCCGGCGGGAGAGGGGGCTCGGAGAGGGGATGATTTGCTTACGCACCCACCCGCCGCACATCCCTTGCGGTCAGGTGGATGTTCGCGTCCGGGTCCAGGTTGCGGTCCATGATCCGGGCCTCCACCGCCTTGTCGAAGACCGGGCGGTTCATGCAGACCAGTTGAAGGGCCTCTTCCGGTTTCGGCGTGTGGCCGGCCAGGGTTTGCAGGGCGCGGCGGGGGACGAAGACCGTGCCGTGGTATTCCCCGACCTCCACGGCGAACTGGACGGCGTCCGCTTCCTCGTTCCAGGTCGGGTCGTCGGGGAACACGAAGATCGGCATCACATCCTCACAAGCGAAGCTCACTTGAGGATGTAGGTAACATCGTAGCCGCTGCGCTTGAAGCGGGTCTTCAGCAGGGTGCCGTCCGCGTCGAACCACAGGTCGCGTTCCACGTCGCCGGCGATGCGGTGGTGCTGTGCCTTCACGGCACGCCCGCCGATGTCCAGCGTTTCCGTCCCCAGATTTTCCACCCGCACGCTGTAGGGCGTGCCGTCGATGACCGACAGCAGGGTGGGGCGCTTCAGCACCTCCGGCGTCCACAGCGTCAGGGGCAGGGCGTTGGCCGGGACCTCGCCGGTCTTCCCGTCCACGGTCAGGGCATAGCCGGCACCGCGGCGGGCCATGTCGATGGTGTGGGGCGTGCCGTCGTCGTCGGTCTTGGCGCGCATCGATTCGAGCGTGGCGCCCTTCCACAGTTCCTCCCGCTGGTGGTCGTAGCGGAAGTTGATGAACAGAACCTTCACCCGCGTGGTGGCGTTGACCGCGACCTTCATCACGTCGCCCTGCGGTTCCAGCTTTACCGTTTCCGTGCCGATGGGATCGTCACCCATCAGGATCTGGTAGGTCAGCGTGCGCGGCCCGGCCGCCTCGGCCCCTGTGGTGCTGGCGGCAAGCAGCAGGCCGACGGCGAGCGCCGCGCGGAACGCGTGCGTCATGGATGCATCCTCCCCGGGAAGAGTGGCGGCGGCTTGGATGCCGCCGTCCGTTTGTCGATTGGTTACTCGTCCAGCAGTTGCGCCAGCTTCATGGCGACGCCCATGGAGCCGTCGACCTTCAGCTTGCCCATGGTGAAGGCCAACATCGGGTTCAGCCGGCCGTCCATCAGCTTCTTCAGGGTCTCGGCGGAGATGCGGATGGTGCAGTCGGCGTCCCCGTCCTCGCGGCTGACGGCGACAGGCGCCTCGCGGGCGTCCACGCGGACCACCTCGCCATCCTCCAGGGCGAAGCGGACGGCGGCCTTCAGACCACGAAAACTGGTGGAGCGGGACTGAAGCTCCCGCACGATGTCTTCAACCATGGATTGGTCTCTCCCTCCGGTGCAACGTGTACGACAGGACTTGACAGTAGGCTTAGCTTACGTTTACGTCAACGTCATAACCAAAACGTTCCAGGCGCCAAACGATCCGGGGAACCTGGAATATTAGGGAGTGAAACCATGCAGAACGCCGTCGCGCCCGGACTCCCAAAACGCCCCACCCGCATGCGCCGTTCTCTCGCCTGACCCGCAGCGCTGCCGGGAGGATCGGAGATGACCGAGAATCTTGTGCGTAAGGGGATGCCGGACGACGCAGTGGAGCATCCCTGGCTGGCCCATTATCCCGATGGAATCGCCTGGGACCAGCCGATGCCCGTGGCACCGCTGTCGGACCTGTTCGACGAGGCGGCAAGCCGCTACGCCGACCGCCCTTGCCTGGATTTCCTGGGCCGCCGCCATCGCTATGCGGAGGTGGCCGGGTTGGTGAACCGCGCGGCCAAAGGCTTTGCGGCGATGGGGGTGAAGCCGGGCGTGAGGGTCGGGCTGTGCCTGCCGAACACGCCGACCTACGTGATCGCCTATTTCGGCATCCTGAAGGCCGGCGGCACGGTGGTGAACTACAACCCGCTCTATGTGGAGCGGGAGCTGGAGCACCAGATCGAGGATTCCGGGACCGAAATCATGGTCACGCTCGATCTGAATCCGATCTACCCGCGCATCGAAGCCATGCTGAGCCGGACGCGGCTGAAGACCATCATCGTCTGCCGGATGGCCTCCATTCTGCCGCCGGTGAAAAGCCTGCTGTTCCGCGTTCTGAAGCGCAGCGAACTGGCCGCCGTTCCCGCCGACGACCGGCATGTGGATTTCGACACGCTTCTGGCGAACGACGGCGTCTTCCAGCCGGTCGCCGTCAACCCTCGGCGCGACGTGGCGGTGCTGCAATACACCGGCGGCACGACCGGCGTGCCGAAGGGCGCGATGCTGACGCACGCCAACCTGATGGCGAACGCGCGGCAGGTGCAGGCCTGGTTCCCCGGCGTGGCGCTGGGGCAGGAACGGATGCTGGCCGTGCTGCCCTTCTTCCACGTCTTCGCCATGACCGTGGTGCTGAACATGGGCCTTGCGGCGGGGGCGGAGTTGATAATGCTGCCCCGGTTCGATGCGGTGCAGGTG
>JAEZPL010000771.1 GCA_023413605.1 Pseudomonadota bacterium | reverse complement strand
GCGCTGACCCGCGCCGTGCCCTTCTGCGTGACGACGGGGATGGTCTTCAGCGGGGTCAGGTCGCGGGCGTCCAGCAGCACCAGCGTGCGCGGCAGCGTGTTGCCGACCGCGACGAAGCGCCCGTCGGCGGACACCGCGATGTTGCGCGTGTTGATGCCGGCGCGGATCTCCGCCACCGTCTTCAGCCCATAGAGGTCGTAGAGCGACACCCAGCCGTCGCGCGACGCGAAGTAGGCGAAGCGCCCGTCCGGCGAGTATTTCACCCCGCCGTGGCAATGCGAAGCGGCTGGGGAAGCGGCCCAGCGGCTCGAACCGGTCGCCGTCGAGAATCGTGACGTGATGGTCCCCGGCCTCCACCACCGTGAACAGGTTCAGCGGGTCGGCGTCGAACACCGGCTTTTCCACAAGCTCGGAGCGCGGCGTGACGATGGTGTGGGTGGCCGCCATGTCGGCATCGGTCCACGCGGGCTCCCGCGGCGGCGGGGCCAGGACATAGGCGGCAAGGCTGGCGATCTCCGCCTCGGTCAGCTTGTCGGCGAAGCCCGGCATCTGGGTGGCGGCGCGCCCCTGCGCGATCACCTTCGCGGCGTCCCCGGCCTTCATGCGGCCGAGGTTTTCCGGCAGCAGCGCCGGCCCGATGGCGCCCAGCCGGTCACCGCCGTGGCAGGCCGCGCAGTGCTCCGCATAGCGGGCGGCGGGGCCGTCTTGAGCGAATGCCGTCCCCGACAGCAGGGCGGCGAGCGCCGTCGCGGCGAGAAGGGTGCGAATGTGCATGGCGGGTCTCCGGCGCGGGAACGGGGTCACGCGGACAGGCGCAGGCCGGTCTTCTTGAGGATGCGGGTGCTGTACAGCACGGTGTGGGAACGGCAGAGGTCGCCCAGGATTTCGGCCATCCGGGCGATCCGGGCCTCCACCTCCGCGCGGTCCTTGGCGTGGACCATGGCGAACAGGGTGTAGGGCCATTCCGGCGGACGCGACGGGCGGTGGTAGCAGTGCGTGACGAAGGACAGCGCCGCCAGCCGGCGCCCGGCCTCGTCCACGAAGGACTCCGGCACCTCCCACACGCTCATGCCATTGGCGGCGTAGCCCAGCTTGTAGTGGTTCGGCACGGCGGCGATGCGGCGGACGATGCCCGCCTGCTGCATGCGGCGGAAACGGTCGATCACCTCCGCCTCGTCGATGCCGAGCCGCTCGGCAAGCTCCCGGTAGGGCTGCGGCACCAGCGGCAGGCCGGCCTGCGTTTCCACGATCAGCCGGCGGTCGATCTCGTCGAGGGGCGTGTCGGGGGTCGTGTCGGTCATGCCTCGAACCTCAGCTCCAGCGCGTATTCGGCCAGCTTGGGAAAGAGATGCACGGGGATCCCGGTCCGCGCCTCGATCTCCACGGCCACGGCGGGCACCCGTTCCGGCGTTTCGGTGGCAAGGACGAACCACATGCTCAGCGCGTGGTGGCGCGCGTAGTTGTGGGCGACCTCCGGAAAGCCGTTCACCACCGCGGCCACCGCGTCGTAACGGTCGGCCGGCACCGCCATCGCGGCCAGCGACAGGCCGCCGCCCATGCGTTCCGCGTTGTAGAGGGGGCCGAAGCGGCTCAGCACGCCGGCCTCGCGCAAGGCGGCGACGCGGTCGATCACCGTACGCTCGTCCAGCCCCAACTCGGCGGCCACATCGGCGAAGGGATGGGAGGACAGCGGCAGGCCGTCCTGCAAGCGGTTGATCAGGGCGCGGTCGGTGGCGTCCAGCTCCATCACGCGGCCCTCCGGTCGCGGCGTCCGTAGCAGGGCGCCGTCTGCTTGAAGCGGCGGACGGTGAACAGCAGCTCGCGCGGCACGTCGGTCAGGCCGCAGGCCTCCGCCAACTCCTCCACCAGCGCGCAGACCTCGTCGCGGTCGCGGCCATGGATCATCGTGAACAGGTTGTAGGGCCATTCCGGCGGGCGGCGCGGCCGGCGGTAGCAGAGCGAGACGCCGCGCCGGCCACCCAACGCGGCACCGGCGGCGTCCACCCGGTCGTCCGGCACGTCCCAGACCACCATGGCGTTGGCGGTGAAGCCGAGTGCGGCATGGTCCACGATGACGCCGAAACGGGACGCTGCACCGCTGTCCACCATCCCCCGCAGGGCGGCGATCACGTCGTCTTCGGTCCGGCCGATAGCCTCCCCGATGGCCTGGAACGGGCGGACGACCAGCGGCAGCCCGTCGCGCAGGCGGCGGAGCAGCCCGTCGTCGGCGCCGGTTGTCTTGTCCTTCAGCGCCATAGCGGAAACCCCAGGTCCAGGTGGTAGCCGCGCTCCAGCGGCAGGTCGAGCACGGGCAGGCCGGTCACGGCCTCGATCTCCGTCAGCACGGCGCGCACGCGCTCCGCGTCGGGGGCGGTGACGACGAACCACAGGTTCAGCCGGTGCTCGCGCTCGTAGTTGTGGTTCACCTCATCGAAGGCGCCGACCAGTTCCGCGACGCGCGGCAGGTCGCCGGGCGGCACAGCCATGGCGGCCAGCGTGCTGGCGCCGACGCTGTGCGGCCGGAAGGTGGCGCCGATGCGGGCGATGAGGCCCCCCGCGATCAGGCGCCTGAGGCGGGCAAGGATGTCGGCCGGCGTGCCGCCCAGCCGTTCCGCCACGACCGAGAAGGGCTGCGGGACCAGCGGGAATCCGCGCTGGAACTCGTCCAACAGGCGGCGATCGGTGACATCCAGATTGGCCGCGTCCGGATCGCTGGCGTCCATGGTGCCGGGCTCCATCACAGGCCGATCCGGTTGGCGCGGGAGGTGAAGAAGATGCCGCTGGGCTTGTCGGCGGGCAGGGTCGCGACCTCCGCGAAGCTGGCGGTGTCGTAGACGCGCACGCAGTCCTTGTCGCGCACCGACACCCAAACCTGCTCCCCGCGCGGCGTGAACTCCATGTGCAGCACGCCCGGCCCCGGCTCCAGCGTCTTGATGACACTGCGGGTCGGCACGTCGATCACCTGGACGAAGCCGTTGTCGGGCAGCGCGAAATTCACCCAGATCTGCCGCCCGTCCGGCCGCGCCATGACGAAGACCGGCTGACCCTTCACCGGGATCCGGGCGGTCTCGGTCCAGGTCGCGGTGTCCACCACCAGAACCTCGTGCCGGCCGATGGCGGGCAGGTAAAGCTGGCCGCCGGCATAGGCCCAGCCGCGCAGGTGCGGCATCTTGAAGACCGGCAGCGGCTGTTCCCCGCGGCCGTAGCCGTCCAGGATGCGGCGCACTCCGGTGCCAGGGTTCCAGAGATCCAGCATGGCCAGCCCGTCTTCCCCGAACAGGCCGGCGATGTAGTAGCGGCCATCCGGCGTCACCAGCGCGTCGTAGGGCTGGCGCCCGATGTTCGCGTGCTTGCTGACCGTGGGCCGCGCCGGGTCCGACAGGTCGGCGATCCAGATCTCGCCCGCGTCGTACAGCGTGAAGACGAAGCGGCTGCCCGGCGCGTCGACCAGCCCCACGACCTTCGATCGCGCACCGGCGTTGCCGTAGGTGGCGGGAATGTCGGCCACCAGTTCCAGCGTGGCGGCGTCGAACACCTTCACCCCGCCGGGCTCGTAATTCTGCACGGCGACCAGCCGCCCGTCCTGGGAGATGGCACCGCCGATGCTGTTGCCGGCCTGCTCCACCCGCTTGACGACGCTGGCGGTCAGCAGGTCCACCTTGGTCATGCCGCCGTCGCGGCCGAAGACGTAGGCGTAGCGCCCGTCGCGCGAAAAGACGGCGGCGGCGTGCGACAGGTCGCCCAGCCCTTCCACCTCGGCAAGGCGCTGGCGGCCGCTGTTTTCCACGACCAGAACGCGGCCGATGGCGCGCTCGATGACGATGCCGAGGTCGCCGGTCCCACGCTGGCCGAGGTCGGCGGCCGCACCCGCGGCGGGCAGCGCCAGCCACGCGGCGGCAAACAGAGCGGCCAGGGGGGCGGCCAGAGAGAGTTTCTTCATGGGTCGAGTCCCTGGGTCAGGCGCGTGACGATCCAGCGCGCCTCGTCTTCGGACAGCAGGCTGCGCCAGGGCGGCATGGGCGTGCCGGGAATGCCGTTCAGCACCAATTCGGCCAGCGCGTCCAACGGTTTGCCCGCCAAGTCTTCGGGCAGCAGCGGACGGCCGAGCCCGCCCTTCATCGTCATGCCGTGGCAGGATCCGCAGTCCTGCCGGACCATATGCATCAGCTCCGCTTGGCGCTGCGGGGCCGGCGCCTCGTCCGCCTGGGCCACGGCGGCGCCCAGAACAGCCGGCGTGGCGGCCAGCAGCGCGGCCAACCCTGCGGCGAGCGGAAGGAGGGGGCGGCTAGGCATGGAGGGCCGTCCGGATCGGCGGGACCGCGGCCTCCGGTTCCTCCGCCCAGGCGAGTTGGGGGGCCAGAGACACGACGCGGCCGATGATCGTCAGGCAGGGCGCCGGCAGTTCCAGCGGCGCGACGCGCTCCGGCAGTTCGCCCAGCGTGCTGAGACAGACGATCTGATCGGCGGATGTGCCGCGCGACACCACGGCGGCGGGCGTGTCGGCCGGCAGTCCGGCGGCGACCAGCTTGCTGCGGATCTCCGACAGGTTCAGCAACGCCATGTAGAAGACGAGCGTGGTGTCCGGGTCGGCGAGGCTGGACCAGTTCAGCGACAGCTCCGCGTCCTCGCGGCAATGGCCGGTGACGAAGCGCACGCCGGTGGCCAGACCTCGGTGGGTGAGCGGGATGCCGGCGTAGGCGCCGCAGCCGCAGGCGGCGGTGACGCCGGGCACGATTTCGAACGGGATGCCGTGCGCGGCGACGGCCACGGCCTCCTCGCTGCCGCGGCCGAAGACGTAGGGATCGCCGCCCTTCAGGCGGACGACGCGGCGGCCGGCCAGCCCCAGGCGGATCAGCAGGGCGTTGATCTCGTCCTGCGACAGCGTGTGGCGGCGCGGCGCCTTGCCGACGAAGATGCGCTCCGCATGGCGGGGGATCAGGTCGATGATCCGTTCCCCGACCAGACGGTCGTAGACGACGGTCTCGGCCTGTTCGATCAGGCGCAGGGCCTTGACGGTCAACAAGTCCGGATCGCCGGGGCCGGCCCCCACCAGGAAAACCCGTCCGACAGCCATGGCAGCCTCAATTATCAGGAAGCTTCAGGAAAGCGGGCGGCGGCGCCGTGCCGCCGCCCATGGGAACGCTGGCTCAGTAGATGTCCTGCTTGGTGTTGTAGACGTTGAACTTGCCGGTCGGGGTGATCAGGCGCGGGTCCTTGATCACGTGCTTCAGCTTGCGGGTCTTGTCGTCGATCACGACGATGGCCGATTCCTGGTCCTTGCCGTTCCAGACGGAGAACCAGACCTCGCTGCCGTCCTTGTTGTACTCGCCCTGAACGACGCGGTGCGCGCCGCCCTTCACGCCGGCCCATTCGACGATCGGCAGAACCTCGTATCCCTTCTCCAGATTCTTGATGTCGAACACGGCGACGGAGGAGTGGATGGCCTCGTCCGGGTTCAGGGGCGTGTCGACCCACAGATTCCTGGATTTCGGATGCGTCTTGATGAACAGCGATCCGCCGCCCTGGCCGTTGATGGTGTCGACAACCTTCCAAGCATTGTTCTTGTGCTTTTCCGGGTCGGTGCCGATCAGCGAGATCTTCTCGTCGCCGAGATGGCTGGTCGCCCACACCGGGCCGAATTTCGGATGCACGAAGTTGGCGCCGCGGCCCGGATGCGGAGTAGCGCCCTGGGTGTCCACCAATGCTGCCAGCTTGCCTTCCTTGGTGTCGACCACGGCAACCTTGTTGCGCGCGTTGGCGGCGACCAGGAAGTAACGGCCGGTGGTGTCGAAGCCGCCGTCGTGCAGGAAGCGTTCGGCCGGGATGGTGGTGACCTTCAGGTTCTTGATGTCCTGGTAGTTCACCATCAGGATCTGGCCGGTCTCCTTGACGTTGACCACGAATTCCGGATGGTAGTGCGACGCCACGATGGAGGCGACGCGCGGCTCCGGATGGTATTCCTGGGTGTCCACGGTCATACCGCGGGTCGAGACGATGTTGCGCGGCTCCAGCGTGTCGCCGTCCATGATGACGTACTGCGGCGGCCAATAGGAACCGGCGATGGCGTACTTGTCCTCGTAGCCCTTCATCTTGGAGGTTTCGACCGAGCGCGCCTCGATGCCGATCTTGATCTCGGCGACCTTGGTCGGTTCCGCCGGCCACAGGTCGATCAGGTCGATGCGCCCGTCGCGGCCGATGGTGAAGATATAGCGGCCCGACGCCGACATGCGCGAGATGTGCACGGCGTAGCCGGTCGGGATGATCTTGACGATCTGCTTGGTGTTGCCGTCGACCAGCGCCACCTCACCGGTGTCGCGCAACGTCACCGCGAAGAGGTTGTCGAGGTCCAGGGAGTTCATCTGCTTCTTCGGCCGCTGGTCGACCGGCACATGAACCTTCCAGCTGCCCTTCATCTCCTTCATGCCCCATTCGGGGGGCTGCGGCGGCTCCTGCATGATGTAGCGGGCCATCATGTCGATCTGCTGCTCGCTGAGGTCGCCCGAGGTGCCCCAGTTCGGCATGCCCGCCGCGGAGCCGTAGGTGATGAAGGCCTTCAAGGATTCGAGCCCGCGATCCCGCGTGATGTCGGTGGTCAGCGGCTTGCCGGTGGCCCCCTTGCGCAGCACGCCGTGGCAGCCGGCGCAGCGCTGGAAGTAAATTTCCTTGGCCTGCTCGAACTCTTCCTTGGTGATGGGCGGCGCGGCTTCCTCCGCAACGGCTGGACGGCCGCCCTGCACGGCCATGACCAGCCCGATGGCGGCGGTCAGCAGCAACATTTGGCGTTTCATGAGGCATCCCCCTTTGAACAACGATGTGCCGGCAGTCTTGGCGACGCGCGGTCGGGCAATCCTTGACTTTGGTTAGCTGCCCACCCCCAACGGGCCAATCATCACCACGGTCCGGGGGGTTGTGGCTTGACGCCGGTCAAGTAACCACACGACGTGCGCGACTATCGTCCGACATCCGTTGCTTGCTGGCAGACGAGGTGCCGTCATGGACGACGTGCGTTCCTGTGCCATCGGGGCCGAAGGCCCGGATGGGTGCGATTCGATTTTGCGGCGTTTCGCCAAAATTTGTTTCGAATACACGGAAATTTGACGCATGCTTTGCGCGCTCGCCAGCCTCTGCGCCACATCCTCGACGGCCGTGTCCTCGTCCGCCACGCCCAATTCGGCGGCGCCCCGCTGCGGCTCGCGCCCGTGCCGCCGCCGCCGGCTCGACCCGGCGGCCATCCGCCAACTGCCGCTGTTCGAATCCCTGGACCCGGCCGTCACCTGCCGGCTGTTGGGCACCGCCGAGGTGGAAATCCGGCCGCGCAACAGCATGCTGTTCCAGGCCGGCAACCGGGCCGACGCCTTCTTCATCGTGCTGAGCGGCGTGGTGAAGCTGTTCGCGCTGACCGAGGACGGCCGCGAAAGCATCGTGGAAATCGTCGAGCCCGTGTCCTCCTTCGCGGAGGCCGCGATGTTCGCGGGCGGCGTCTATCCCGTGGCGGCCGAGGTTGTGGAGGAAGCTGCGCTGGTCCGCGTCGGTGCCCGCGAATTCTTCAACGAACTGCGCGCGAACCCGGCGGTCGCCTGCCGCATGCTCGGCTCGCTGCTGCGCTGGGAACGGCGGCTGGCCGGGGAACTGCGCCGGCAGCGTGATTTCAGCCCCATGGAGCGGGTGGCCGAACTGCTGGTGTCGCTCACGCCGCAGGAGCAGGGCGAAACGGTCGTGACGCTGCCCATGAAGAAGCTGGTGATCGCGAGCCGCCTGGGCATGAAGCCGGAAAGCCTGTCCCGCGTGCTGGCCCGCCTGCGCGATTTCGGCGTCCACACGCAAGGACGGACCGTGCGCATCGAGGACGTCTCCCGCCTGCACGCGCTGTGCGCCCCGCGTCCCGCGGCGTGAGCGCGTCTCTTCCCCGAAAGGACCTACCGCCGATGTTTCGCCTCAGCCAGTTCATGCGCATGCTCGCCGCCCCGCCGACGGCCTCCGAGCCAGGTGCGGCGCCGAAGCGGCCGGCGGTCCAGCCTTCGCCGGGTCCGGTGGTGATCTGGAACCTCGTGCGGCGCTGCAACCTGTCCTGCCTGCACTGCTATTCCTTCTCCGCCGACCATGATTTTCCGGGAGAACTGACAACCGACGAGGTGTTCCGGGTTCTGGACGACCTGAAGGCGGCGGGCGTGTCGGTGCTGATCCTGTCCGGCGGCGAACCGCTGATGCGCCCGGACCTTGCGGACATCGCGCGCCGGGCCAAGGAACTTGGCTTCTACGTCGGGCTGTCCAGCAACGGCACGCTGATCGACGAGTCGCGCATCGGGGCCATCGCCGCGACGGGCTACGATTATGTCGGCGTCAGCCTGGACGGGCTGGCCCCCACCCACGACCGCTTCCGGCGCCGCACCGGCGCCTTCGGGGAGGCGCTGCGCGGCATCCGGCTGTGCCGCGACGCCGGGCTGCGGGTCGGGCTGCGGCTGACGCTGACCGAGCAGACCGCGGCGGACCTGCCGGCGCTCCTGACGCTGATGGACGAGGAGCGGATCGACAAGTTCTACCTGTCGCACCTGAACTATGCCGGGCGCGGCGACACGCACCGGCGCATGGACGCGATGAAGGAAACCACGCGCGTCGCCATGAACCAGCTGTTCGACACCGCGCTGGAGGACGCGCAGGCCGGCCGCAAGCGGGAGATCGTGACGGGGAACAACGACGCCGACGGTGCCTTTCTGCTGATGTGGGCGCGTGACCGCTTCCCGGAGCGCGCCGAGGCGCTGGAGCAGCGGCTCGCCCGCTGGGGCGGCAACGCCTCCGGCGTGGGGATCGCCAACATCGACACGCAGGGCGACGTGCACCCCGACACCATGTGGGGCCACCACACGCTGGGCAACATCCGCGCGCGGTCCTTTGGGCACATCTGGAACGACCGCTCCGACCCCATCATGGACGGGCTGAAGCAGCGCCCCCGCCCGGTCGGCGGCCGGTGCGCGACCTGCCGGTTCCTGGCGATCTGCAACGGCAACACCCGCGTGCGCGCGGAGAAGCTGACCGGCGATCCGTGGGCCGAGGACCCCGGCTGCTACCTGACGGCGCAGGAAATCGGCGTTCCGGCCATGGCATAGGTCTGACCGCCTCCAGGTCCAGCTTGGGCTTGACCTTCGTCAATGCAGGGGGCGGGACCATGCCTTATCGCCGGAATCGGGCGGGATACCCCCGTCGAAAGAGACGGCGAACAGGGAGGAGAATCGCGCATGCGCGATCCCGGCATGGCAATGGGCGACGAGACCCAGGACGAGCGCGCCCGCAACGTCGAGGTGCGCCTGACGCGCGCGGGGCTGGGCCTTGCCCGGCACCTTGGCGACGGCGTCGGCGGCATTCTGTTCGACCGTCTTCTGCGCATCCTGGCGGACCGGCACCCGCGCGCCTTCGCGGCGCTGGGCGAACTGCCCGACTCGCGGCTGCTGATCGACCCGGTAGACGCCTCGGCCGCCCTGATACTGCGCGTCGGGCCGAAACTCGGGCTGCGGGTCTGCGACCGCGACACGCCGGCCGACGCCACGGTGCGCGGCCCCTTCGCCCGCCTGCTCGACTTGCTGGAAGGCCGGATCGACGGGGACGCGCTGTTCTTCCGCCGCGAACTTGCCATCGAGGGCGACACTGCCCTGATTCTGGCGCTGCGCAACACGCTGGACGGGGAGGACATGGATCTTTTCGCGGACGTCGCGACCGCCGCCGGGCCGCTGCGGCACGCCCTGCCGGTCGCGCGGCGCAACGCGGGCCGGGTGCTCGACCTGCTGGACACCGCGCGCCGCTTGGCACCTCCGCCCCTGCGCTGGGGCATGGCGGTGCTGGAGCGGCGGATCGCCGGCCGGCACCAGGAGTCATGACGACATGCAACCGTTCGAACTGATTTGCCCGGCCGGCAACCCGGCCGCGCTGCGCGCCGCCGTGGACGCGGGAGCGGATGCCGTCTATCTGGGCTTCCGTGACGAGACCAACGCGCGCAACTTCCCCGGCCTGAACTTCTCGCGCGACGATCTGGCGGAGGCCGTGGCCTACGCCCACGCGCGCAAGGTGCAGGTCTTCGTGGCCATCAACACCTACCCGCAGGCCGGCAACCTCGGCCCGTGGCAGCGCGCCGTGGACGACGCGGCCCGGTTGAAGGCCGACGCCGTCATCCTGGCCGACGTCGGCCTGCTGGCCTACGCCGCCCACCGCCACCCGGACCTGCGGCTGCACCTGTCGGTGCAGGCCTCGGCCGCCAATGCCGAGGCCATCCGGCTGTACCGCGACGCCTTCGGCGTGCGGCGCGTGGTGCTGCCGCGCGTGCTGACCGTGCCGGAAATCGCGCGGCTCAACGCCGAAGTCGACATCGAGACGGAAGTCTTCGTGTTCGGCGGCCTCTGCCCGATGGCCGAGGGCCGCTGCTCCCTGTCGTCCTACGCGACCGGGCTGTCGCCCAACCGGCAGGGGGTCTGCTCCCCGGCCAGCCACGTCCGGTACGAGCCGCGCGGCAAGGCGCTGGCCTCGACGCTCGGCGGCTTCACCATCAACCTGTTCGGCGAGGACGAGCAGGCCGGCTATCCGACGCTGTGCAAGGGCCGGTTCCTGTCCGGGAACAGCCCGGCCTACCTGTTCGAGGAGCCGACCAGCCTCAACGCCATGGAACTGCTGCCGGAGCTGAAGGCGGCCAAGGTGTGCGCCCTGAAGATCGAGGGGCGGCAGCGCGGCAAGGCCTACATCGCCGCCGTGGTGGCCGCCTACCGCAAGGCGCTGGACGCCTTCGCGAAGGGACAGGCGGTGCCGAAGCTGGATCTGGACGCCATGGTCGAGGGCGGGACCCAGACGACCGGCGCCTACAAGCGCGCGTGGCGCTGAGGAGCAAGACATCATGACGCCACGCCTGACCCTGGGACCTGTGCTGTTCAACTGGCCGGCGGAACGCTGGCGCGATTTTTACTTCCGGATGGCCGACGAGGCGCCGGTGGACACTGTCGTCGTGGGCGAGATCGTGTGCTTCAAGCGTGCGCCCTTCTTCGCCCCGGTGATGGACGAGGTCATCGCCCGGCTGGCCTCCGCCGGGAAGGAGGTCTGGCTCGCCAGCCCGATCCTGGTGGGCAGCGACCGCGAACGCTCGGCGATGCGCGATCTGGTGGGCTGCGACCTGCTACCCATCGAGGCGAACGACATGGGCGCGCTGTCCCTGCTGGACGGGCGGCGCCACGCGGTCGGCCCCTTCATCAACGTCTACAACGAGGCGACGCTCGCCTGGCTGGCCGGCCGCGGGGCCATGTCGGTGTCGCTGCCGGCCGAACTGCCGGCGGCCTCCGTCGCCGTTCTGGCGAAGGCCGGCGCGGAGTTGGGGATGTCCACCGAGGTGCAGGTGTACGGGCGGGCGCCGCTGGCCATTTCGGCCCGCTGCTACCACGCGCGCGCCCACGGGCTGCACAAGGACGGCTGCCAGTTCGTCTGCGGCAACGACCCGGACGGGATGCCGGTGAAGACGCTGGACGGCCAGTCCTTCCTCACCGTCAACGGCACGCAGACGCTGTCGCACGGCTATCTCGGCCTCGCGGCGGAGATGGACCGGCTGCTGGCGATGGGCGTCACCCGCTTCCGCCTGTCGCCCCAGGACACGGACATGCTCGCCGTCGCGAAGGCGTTCCGGGCCGTCCTGGATGGGGAGCGCGACGGCCGGGAGGTCGCCGCGGAGTTGGGCCGGTCGAGCCCGGCGCCCCTGGAGAACGGCTTCTTCCACAACATGGCGGGCGCCACCTACGCCGCCGGGCCCGGCCCGGACGCGTGACGGCGGCCCCGCCATCCGATGTCCGCCGCGCCGCCGTCAATCCGCCCGACGGCCGGCCGGCCGACCTGTGAGAGTGTTCAACGAGGATAGCAGAATGAAGCGTTGTCTTGCGGCTCTGGCCCTTGGCCTGTTCGTCACCCTTCCCGGCATCGCGTCCGCCCAGGACGCCGGCGCCGGTGAGAAGGTGTTCAACCAGTGCAAGGC
>JAEZPL010000551.1 GCA_023413605.1 Pseudomonadota bacterium | reverse complement strand
GCGAACCGCATTGGGCCGGCGACGCCGACCATCGTCACTGGCATTACGGCTGTGCGGAAAAGGCAGGGCTGACCATGGCCTGGACACGGGTGCGCCATCGCCGCTCCAGGGCATCCGGGTAAATGCGCCGACCGACAGGCACACTTGGACCATTGGCACAGGAAGGGCTTGCGGGCTGTTGTCCGGTTTCCAGCGATGAACCGCGAAGGGGAACGACGATGAAGGGCAGCCCGCGCAGCCTGTGGCTTTCCATGGCGAACCGCTCGGCCAATCAGGCGATCGGCTTCTGGACCGGCCTGTTCACCGCGGCGGCCAAACGCAATCAGGCAGCCATGCTGACGGCCATGACCAAGAAGGCCCCGTCCAAAACCGGGGCTTCGTCAAAAGCCAAACGCACGTCGAAGAAGAAAGGCCGCTGAGGGCAGGTCCGAAAAGCACAAAAGCCGCCTTGCGGCGGCTTTTTGTGGATCGGAAGAAGAATGGCGCGCCCGAAGAGATTCGAACTCCTGACCCCCAGATTCGTAGTCTGGTGCTCTATCCAGCTGAGCTACGGGCGCATTCACTCTTTGATTAGGCGTAGATTAGGCTTACTCTTTACTCTACTTTGCTTTCTCGGTGCCGCTGTTGTCCATCCGGCGTCGAGGCGCGCAACTTACTCAAAAGAGTTTTGCCCCGCAAGCGCTTTTTTCGCCCGATGCGCAGGATTTGTCACCGCGGGCTTTCGGGTCAGGACCAAGCCCCCGGATTGCCCCGGGGAATGGCTTGCGTTATAAGCGGCGCACGTATTTTTCGGAGTCCAAAGCCGTGCCCGAAGCCGTCCCCTTCAACAAGCACTTCCCCGTGTCGTGGGAGGAGCTGCATCGCAACGCCAAGGCATTGGCCTGGCGCCTGATCGACAAGGGCCCCTGGAAGGGCATCATCGCCGTGACCCGCGGCGGGCTCGTCCCGGCCGCCATCATCGCGCGCGAGCTGGAGCTGCGCCTGATCGACACCGTCTGCGTGTCGAGCTACGACCACCAGAACCAGCGCGAGGCGATGGTCCTGAAGGGCGTGGAAGGGGCGAACGCCGGTGAGGGCGAAGGCTGGCTGATCATCGACGACCTCGTGGACACCGGCAAGACGGCCATCGTCGTGCGCAAGATGCTGCCGAAAGCCCATTTCGCCACCGTCTATGCCAAGCCGGCCGGTCGCCCGCTGGTCGACACCTTCATCACCGAGGTGAGCCAGGACACCTGGATCCACTTCCCCTGGGACATCGAACTTCAGTTCTCCCAGCCGATCGCGAAAAAGCACCGCGGCAGCTGATCGGGGCACCGGACGTCTTCGGTCCAGGATCTACAACTTTTCGTCTATGCCTTGAAACAACCTCCGCCTATGGCGGAGGTTGTTTCGTTTCATTACCTCAATGTTAACTTTCAATACGCGATAAAAGCGACGCATCCATTCCACCTGCGCGATCGCTTTCATGTTCGACGTGTCCGACGACGCCCTTCGAGACAAGATCAACGAGCTGGTCGCACGCCTGCCGGCCAGCCTCGTCTACAACTTGCTGAGCGAGATCGAGGGGATGGACGGCGAACCGCCCGAACGGCTCCGGCTCGTTCGCCAGTATGTGATCGAGTATCTGAACCGGCAGCGCACGAACCGCGCCCGCCGGCTGTTCACGAACCTGCTTGAGCCCGTCATGGTCGACGACGACGTGCTGTACCACGCCGGCGTCGCGGTGCCGGGCATGGTCCAGCGCGTGGACATCGGCGCCCTGTGGGAGGTGCTGAGCCGCGACGCCTTCCCCCTGTTGGCGGTGGAGGCGCAGGAAGCGCTGGACGAGATGGCGCGCCATGAGGTCATCGACCGGGCGCTCCGTTCCCCCGCGGCCCTGGCCCTGATGGAGCGGATGCGCGTCGCCGCGGTCAAGCATCTGGACGGGGTGCTGGCCAACCGCAAGACGCTGGACGATTTTCTGGCCGCCCTGTCGCGCAACCGGCCGCGGCGCACCCGCGTGCTGGCCGCCTTCCTCGACAAGGCGCCCCATTTCGAAGCCGGCACCGTTCAGACCATGCGCGATGTCCTGGCCCACGCGGACGGGGCGGTTCCGATGATCGTCGACACGCTGCAGCGGCTTCCCCCGCCCGGCGCCGCCGCTTGGGAACGCGACCGCGCGGCCGACGCGCTGGTGCGCGCCGTGGACGATCTGGCGGAGCGGTTCGGGGAGCAGACGGGAATCGCCCAGCTCCTGCCGCTGTCCGTGCTGAACGTGAAGCGCAATTACGAGCTGGTGACCGTCTACATCCGGCAGTGCGGCATCGACCCGGGCCGGGGCACCCCGATCACCGATGGGCTGACCGCCCATTTCCTGGCGACCACCCGCGCCCTGACCGCCGCGCTGACCGCCATCCTGAAGCTGAACGAGCGGGTTCCGGGCTCTCCCATCCGACCGAGCGCCAAGGAAAAGGCCCGCGTCGAGGCGCTGATGCAGCGGCTCGCCCAATTGATCGAGGCGGTGACCTCCTCCGGCCTGATGGAGGACCGGCGCAGCGAGCCGACCTTCCGCAACGCCTGGGGGACCGCCAACAAGATCATCGTCACGCGCGTGGCCGCGATCGCCATGGAGCGGTCCAGCCAAGCCGCCACGGCGCGGCGCCATGCGATGGTCGACCACGACAACGTGATCTGGCTGGACCGCCTGCTGTGGGCTTGGCAGGACCGCACCCGCGACTTCGGCTACGAGACCTACGAGTTGGCGAAGTGGCGCGAAGTCCTGCTGGAGGAGATGCACGCCAACGTCGAGAAGGCCCTGAAGTTCGAGGACGGCGACCCGCTCGACGAGCGCATGGAGCATCTGCTGCGCATCAACAGCATCAGCACCGTGTTCGGCCAGCGGATCAGCCCCTGGATCCCCACCACCAGCCAGAACATGACCCGCCTGCTCTCCCACCGACTGGAGCACGCCAGGGACATGGGGGCGGACGAACGCGCCATCGTCGACGACCTTCTGGCCACCGTGCGGACCGAGGTCGGCAAGTCCCGCTATTGGAAAAGCAACGAGTTGATGGACCTGATCGAGCTGTCCGACAAGGCCCAGAAGCCAGCCGGTTGACACTCCCCACCGAGACTTGACACAAGCGGTTCTGCCTTGTGTCAAGTGGGTCCTGGACCGTCAACTCCGTGGCTGTGTCTCCTCCCCTGCCCTACAGCACCGGCGCCGAACGGTGGCGCGGGTCCAACACGTCGCGCAGCCCGTCGCCCAGCAGGTTCAGCCCCAGCACGGTCAGCGCGATGGCGGCGCCGGGGAAGACGGCCTGCAACGGGGCCGTGAACAGGAAGGTCTGCGCGTCGCCCAGCATCTTGCCCCACGAGGGCGACGGCGGCTGGATGCCGAGGCCGAGGTAGCTCAGCGCCGCCTCGTTCAACACCGCCACCGCGAACAGCACCGTCGCCTGCACGATCACCACCCCGGCGACGTTCGGCAGCACGTGCACCACGGTCACCGACAGCGGACCGCGGCCAAGCGCCAGGGCGGCGCGCACGAATTCCCGCCGCCAGACGGCCAGGGCCGCCCCCCGCGCCACGCGGGCGAAAACCGCGGCGTTGAACAGGCCCAGCGCCAGGATGACGTTGACCGCCCCGGCGCCGAGCACGGCGGTCAGCAGAATCGCGGTCAACACCGCCGGAAAGGCGAACAGCAGGTCGCCCAGCCGGGCCACGGCCTCGTCCCCCCAGCGGCCCCAGAAGGCCGCGGCGAGGCCGAGCGGCACGCCCAGCGCCGCCCCCAGCGCCACCGCCGCCGCGCCGACGGTCAGCGAGTTGCGCGCGCCGACCAGAATCATGGACAGCACGTCTCGCCCGAAATGGTCGGTGCCCAGCCAGTGCTCCGGCCCCGGCGGGCGCAGCCGGGCTACGACGCGGATCTGTTCCGCCGGAAAGGGCGTCCAGACCAGCGACAGCAACGCCGCCCCAACCACCAGCGCGGTCAGCAGGGCGCCCAGGATCAGGCTGGCGGGAAGATTCCGGCGACTGGTCATGACGGCACCTTCGGGCGCGGGTCGATGGCGGCGCAGGCGATGTCCACCAGCGCGTTGACCAGCACCACCATCACCGCCAGCAGGACGACGACGCTCTGCACCACGATCAGATCATGCTGGCCGATGGCCTGGTAGAGCAGCCGCCCCAGCCCCGGCAGCGTGAAGACATTCTCCACCACCACCGCCCCGGCGATCAGGAAGGCGAATTGCAGGCCGAGGATGGTGGTCACGGGAATCAGCGCGTTCGGCAGCACATGGCGCAGCAGCACCGTCCGCCGCGCCAGCCCCTTGGCCCGCGCGGTGCGCACATAGTCCTCACGCAAGGTGTCGAGGGCGGCGGAGCGTGTGATGCGGGCGAGGATCGCCGCCTCCGGCAGGGCCAGCGCCACGGCGGGCAGGATCAGCGCCTTCAGCGCCGGCCCCATCCCAGCCTCCCAGCCGGGAAAGCCGCCCGCCGAGAACCACCCGAGCCGCACGGAAAAGCCGAGAATCAGCAGGATGGCGAGCCAGAAGCTGGGCACGGCGATGCCGACCTGCCCGAAGGCCATGACCGCCCAATCCGCCGCCCGCCCCTGCCGGGATGCCGCGATCAGGCCCAGCGGGATGGCGATCGCGGTGGACAGCAGCAGCGCCATCACCGCCAGCGGCATGGTGATGGCCAGCCGCTCCGCCACCAGATCGGCAACCGGGCGGGCGTAGGTCAGGCTGGTGCCGAAATCCCCGTGCAGCATCCCGCCCACCCAGCGGACGTAGCGCACCGGCACCGGCTGGTCCAACCCCATCTGGTGGCGCAGCGCCGCCACCGCCTCCGGCTGGGCGCTGGTGCCGAGCATCAGCAGCGCCGGGTCGCCCGGCACCACCTCCAGCACGGCGAACACCACCAGCGTGGCGAGCCACGCGGTCAGCGCCAGCGTCAACAGGCGGCGCGTCAGGAAGGCCAGCACGCGGGTCAGCCCCGCCCGTGACGGAGCCCCGTCACTTCCACCGCACGCCCGTCACGTCGTTCGCCTGGACCGGGCGGTTGACCCACATGCCCTGAACGCCGGCCTTCTGCACCGTCGCCGCCGGCAGCATGAAGAGGAAGCCGTTCACCGCGTCGTCGGCCAGGATCTTCTGCTGCTCGCCATAGAGGGCGTTGCGCTTTTCCTGGTCCTGGGTGCGGTTCAGCTCCTCCTCCACCGCGTTGAAGCGGTCGCTCTTGTAGTTGAAGTAGTAGTCGGGGCGCGCGTAGACGTCGATGTCCAGCGGCTCCGTGTGGGCGATCAGGGTCAGGTCGTAATCCTTGCCCTTGAACACCTTTTCCAGCCAAGGCGCCCATTCCATCGGCTCGACCTTCGCGCGGATGCCGACCTCGGCCAGCATGGCGGCGATCAGCTCGCCGGAGCGGCGGGCGTAGATGGGCGGCGGCAGCTTCAGCGTCGTCTCAAAACCGTTGGGATAGCCGGCCTGGACCAGCAGGGCCTTGGCCTTGGCCGGGTCATAGGGGTGCTGGCCGGTCAGGTCCACATAGCCCGCGCGGTGCGGCGGGAAGTGGCTGCCGATGGGCGCCCCATTGCCGAACAGGACGCCGTCGATCAGCGTCTTGCGGTCGATGGCGTGGGCCAGGGCGCGCCGCACGCGCACGTCGTCGAAGGGCTTGCGGGCGTTGTTGGTGGCGAGGATCGTTTCCCCCTCCGTCGTGCCGACCATGACGGTGAAGTTCGGGTCGTCGCGGAACTGGGGCAGCGCCTCGTAGGTGTCGAACTGCGGGAAGGTGTCGATGTCGCCGGCCTTCAGCGCCGCGACCTGCGCCGCGGGATCGCTGATGAAGCGGAAGGTCACGCGCTCCAGCGCCGGCTTCGGCCCGTCATAGTCTGGGTTGCGTGCCAGCACGACGCGGTCGCCGGCCACCCAGCGGTCGAACTTGAAGGGGCCGGTGCCGACGGGTTTCTGCTTGTTTGTGCCCGCCGTCTCCGGCGCGACGATGGAGGCGTCGCCGGTCGCCATGTGGAACAGGAACAGCCCGTCCGGTCGCGACAGGGTCACCACCACCGTCCGCGGGTCCGGCGTGTCCACCGAGGCGATGGCGGTAAAGTATCCCTTCTGCGCGTTCACCGAGTCGGCCCCGCGCGCCCGGTCCAGCGAGAACTTCACCGCCGCCGAGTCGGCCGGCCGGCCGTCGTGGAACTTCGCCCCCGGCCGCAGGTGGAAGGTGTAGGTCAACCCGTCCGGCGACACCGTCCAGCGCTCCGCCAGACCGGCGCCGACGTTGCCATCCGCGTCGATGCGCGTCAGCCCTTCGAACAGGTTGGCGTAGGTGACCTCCTTGATCGCGGCGGCAGCCCCGGCGGTGGGGTCGAGGTGCGGCGGCTCCAGCCGCATGCCGACCACGAGGTCCGTACGAGCTTGGGCCAACACGGGACCGGACGCCAGCGCGGAGCCGATCGCCAGGGCGGCGGCGAACGCAAGGCGCGTGGTGTGGTTCAGCATGACGGCATCTCCCCCCTTCTTCTTGTCACAGCTTCTTACCGTAGGGCGGGATGATGCGGTGATGCCCGCCCGAGTTCAAGGCCGCACGCGGTCCGGTTGCGCCCTTGCCACGGATTGGAAAGAGCGCAACCGGGCATTCGCCGTCCCTGGCGGGTGCCTTACGCCTCGTCGACGAAGGAGGTGTACTGGCGGGCAATGGCGGCGGCGGCGACCTCGACCAGACGCTGGCCGTGTTCCGGCCGGGCGAGGCCGGGGGCGGAGCCGATTCGGCCGTCCGGATGGCGGCGGCGGAAGTCGCGCCCGTCGTAGAAGCCGCCGGCCTCGGCGGTTTCCGGATCCAGCGTGGCCGTCTTGATGGCGTCGGGGTAGGCGTACTGGGTCACCGACACCTCGCTGGGCGTGGCGTGCGAGCCTTCCTTGCCGGCGAACAGCTCCTTCGACAGGCGGCCGACGTCGGCGTTCTCCCACCAGTTGACCAGCGTGCAGCGCAGGTCCGGCGCGTCCTTGCCACGCTGGGCGCGGTTGTCCGCGTAGATCTCGTAGAAGGCGGCGCGCACCGACGGGATGTTGCCGCCGTGGCCGTTGATGAAGAAGAAGCGCTCGAACCCATGCTCCGACAGCGACATCACATAGTCGCGGAGCAGCGCGATCAGCGTGGAGGGCTTCAGCGTCATGGAGCCGGCGAACTCCATGTGGTGCACGGCCATGCCGACCGGGATGGTTGGGCCGACCATGGCGCCGGTCGCGTCGCCGACGGCGCGGGCGATGACCTCCGCGCAGATCGCGTCGGTGCCGATCAGCCCGTTCGGCCCATGCTGTTCGGTGGAGCCGATGGGCATGATGATGCCCTTGGACGTCTTCAGATAAGCCTCGGCCTCGGCCCAGGTGCTGAGAAGGAGTTGCACGGTCCCTGACCCTTCTTGATGCGTTGTCCGCCCAACAGTTTAAGGCACATCACCCCACATCCAAAGGCCGCCCGGCCGAGGGCCAGCCATGCGGACGCCTGCGACGCTGGCAAATCATATGGCACTTCCATACACTCGCGTGTGTATTCGCGGGGGTGAAGGTCCGGATGGTTGCGAGGATCAACACGGTTGCGTTCCAGGGGATCGACGTCCTGGACATCGACGTCCAGGTGCAGATGTCCGGCGGCATCGTGGCCTTCACCGTGGTCGGCCTGCCCGACAAGGCGGTGGCCGAAAGCCGGGAGCGGGTGCGGGCGGCGCTGCACGCGCTGGGGCTGGCCCTGCCCGCCAAGCGCATCACCGTGAACCTTGCCCCGGCCGACGTGCTGAAGGAGGGCAGCCACTTCGACCTGCCCATCGCGCTGGCCCTGCTGACCGTCATGGGCGTGCTGCCCGACGTGGAGATGAGCCGTTACTGCGCGCTGGGCGAACTGGCGCTGGACGGGGCCTTGAGCCCCGTGGCCGGCGTTCTGCCCGCAGCCATCAACGCCCTGGCCAACGACCGCGGCCTGATCGTCCCGGACAGCTGCGGTGGCGAGGCCGCCTGGGCCGGCGACGGGCTGGACGTGCTCGCGCCGAAAAATTTGTTGAACCTGATCAACCACTTCAAGGGAACCCAGGTTCTCACCCGTCCCCGCCCGCGCCTTCAGGAAGCTGCGGAGGCACCGCTCGACCTGCGCGACGTGAAGGGGAACGAGACGGCCAAGCGCGCGCTGGAGGTGGCTGCCGCCGGGTCGCACAATCTGCTGATGATCGGCCCGCCCGGATCCGGCAAGTCCATGCTGGCGGCCCGCTTGCCGGGGCTGCTGCCGCCGCTCGATCCGGCGGAGGCGCTGGAGGTCTCCATGATTCACAGCGTCGCCGGACTGCTGGACGACGGGAAGCTGCTGCGCCAGCGCCCCTACCGCTCTCCGCACCAGTCCGCGAGCCTGCCGGCGCTGGTGGGCGGCGGAACGCGCGCGAAGCCTGGCGAAATCTCGCTGGCCCACAAGGGCGTGCTGTTCCTGGACGAGTTGCCGGAATTCCCGCGCCCGACGCTGGAGGCGTTGCGTCAACCGCTGGAGACCGGCAAGGCCGTGGTCAGCCGGGCCAACCACCACGTCACCTACCCCGCGCGGGTGCAGTTGGTCGCGGCGATGAACCCCTGCCGCTGCGGGCATCTGGACGACCCGTCGCTGGCCTGTGCCCGCGCGCCGAAATGCGCGGGGGAGTACCAGTCGAAGATTTCAGGGCCGCTGTTCGACCGCATCGATTTGCACATCGACGTGCCCGCCGTCAGCCCCGCCGACCTCAGCCTGCCGCCGCCCGCGGAGGGCAGCGCCGACGTCGCCGCCCGTGTCGCCGTGGCCCGCGCCATCCAGGCGGAGCGCTACGCGGCGCTCGTCCCCTTTCCGGAGGGCCGCGCGGTGCGCACCAACGCCGAGGCCGACGGCGAGTTGCTGGAGAAGGTCGCCGGCCCCGACCAGCCCGGCCGCGCCCTGCTGACCGAGGCGGCGGAGCGGCTGAAGCTGTCCGCCCGCGGCTATCACCGCGTGATGCGCGTCGCCCGCACGCTGGCCGATCTGGAAGGCTGTTCCGGCGTGCGCCGCCACCACATCGCCGAGGCGCTGAGCTACCGGCGGATTGCACCGGGCCGGTGAGGGCGCCGGGCCGGTAACGGCTACGGTCCTTCGAAGGCCGGCGGTCTGGCGGCGTTGGGGCAGCTGTTGGCCGGCAGGGATTCCTGGTCCACGAACTGCGCGGCGGCGGTCACGGCGCAGTCATCGGACGCGCTGACCAGATGACCGGCGCTGCGGAAAACCATCTGGCGACTTTTCGGCAAGGTGGCGGCGGCGCGTTCGGCCCATTCCGGCGGGGTCACCGGGTCGTAGGCGCCGGACAGCAGAAGCACCGGCACGGGGCTGGCCACCGGCAGCCGCTCGGACGGCTCCTGGTGTGCCGCGGGCCACTGGGCGCAGACGCGCCGGCCGGGGTCGTCCGCGATCAGGGCGCCGAAGGGCGGGAAACGCCGCGCGCTCTCGGCCTGCCTGGCCGGGTCGGCGGGCGCCACGGTTTCCCGGCATTCGATGGAGAAGGCGACACCTTCCGCCGTGTCCGGGTCGCCCAGCCAGGGGACCGGAACCCAGTTGGTCAGGCGGTCGTACCGGCCGCGCGCGGCGCGCTCGATCAGCGCGGGCAGGCGCGGCACCGGCTCCCCCTCCGCCATGGCTTCCAGCAGGGCGGCCATGGCGGCGGCGCTGTCCAGCCGGACGGCCTGCGGAATCTCCGGATCGCCGACCGGCGCGTCGACGGGGGACTTCTCCAGCCGTTCCACCAGCGTCTGGAAACGGCTTTCCAGGTCCGGGTAGGCGGCGCGGCAGGAGCGGTTGGCCGCGCAGTCGTCGAACAGGCGGCGGAAGGCCCGGTTGGCGAGCCACGGCGCCTCCTCCACCGCGTTCACGTCGGGCGGGTAGACCGAGTCGAGCACCGCCGTGCGCACGCGGGCGCCATGGCGGCGCAGGGCCTCCAGCGCCACCCGCGTGCCGTAGGACACGGCGAACAGGTTGACCCGCTGCGCGCCGAGCGCGGTCGCCACGTCCATCGCATCGTCGGCGGCGACGGGGCTGGTGAACATCGCGCCGTCCAGCCCGTTGGCCTTGAAGCGTTCCGCGCAAGCGGTCACCGCCGTGTGTTCCAACAGGGCGCGGCGTTCGCGCGACACCGGGCGCGGCCGGGGCGAGGCGCCCAGCACGTCCAGTTCCGGGCAGTCGGTGTCCGGTTCCGCCCGGCCGACGCCGCGGGGGTCGAACAGCACCACGTTGCGCGTGCGGCGGAAGGGGGCGGACAGGTCCCACCACACCTCCATGCGCTCCTCGATGGCCTCGCCGCTGCCGAAGGGGGAGGCGCCGGGGCCGCCCTCCAGGAACAGGACCGGGTCGGGGGCCGGCTGCTTGGCCGTGGACAGCAGGACGACGACGGGAAGGCGGAAGGCGCGCGTTGCGGGGCGGTCGCGGCGGTCGGGCACGGCGACGGTGCCGCACAGCGCGGCCTCCCCCTCCGGCACGGAGAACCAGCAGGGTCCGGGAACGAAGCGCGGGTCGGCCAGCGCCGGCGCCGGGGCCAGCGCGGCCAGAAGTGCGATCAGCGGCGCGATCAGGGACCCCTGGGATCGCGGACGCCGGAAGGTCGGAAAGGCGGCGCGTTCGTTCACGCGGATGGTTCGTCCAGGCAACGGAATCGAGGCAAGAGCCGGTTCAGCCCTATCTATTTGGCCCTGTCTGTTTGGCGCACGCGGCAGGGCTTGTCCAGAATGTATGAGCGTCCGGCGTGGCCTGAACGTCACACACGGCGCGATTCGGCGGCGCAATCCGGCGGACCGGGGTTGACCAATTGCATCCGATTTCGGATGTTTTCCAAGCCTGCACGATCGTTAGGACACCACGGCAGGACAATGGAGAATCCCATGCAAACGCTTTGGAACGCCATGCAGCGGAGATGGCTCGACTCCGGCGGCCCCGACTCCGGCGGCCCTGATTCCAGCGACGCCGGCGGGGTGGAGCACCTGTGCGACCACCTGCGGCGCGACATCGGGCTGTCGCACACCGACGAGGGCTTCATTCCAGCCCAACCCATCCGGGAACGGAACTTTTCTCAAGCCCGGTCATTTTTGACGTTGCAAGCCTACCGCTGACGGGCGATACCGGATCCCGTCGGCATTCGAACACCGACACATCCTTTCAACCCACGGAGACCACGATGAAAACCATCGTACCCACCACCTGGAATCGCCGACCGAGCGATCCCTCCATGCGAGCTTGCGGCCACGACCATAGCAACGCCGGCCAACGGCAATTCACGCTGGAACGCGAATTCCGGATAACGAGAGGAAACCATGAGTTTGTATTGGGGCTTTTGCGGCCGTTCAGTCTTCGTTGAACACGCCCTCTGGGCTTCTCCGGATCGTTACTTCGACGTCCGGCGGGAAAACGGGGAATTCGTGATATGGCTTGGACGCCTGCACATCATCTACACACCGGCCCGATGGGGTCCTCGGTCAGGGGGGCTCGCTGATGCCGGCCCGCGCCCATCGTGACGAGGTAGCCACCATCGTCCATGTGCTGGAGGCGTTCCGCACGCTCGATCCCGACCTGCCGATCCAGTATGCGCTGTCGTTCATGACGATCGCGCAGAGCGAAGGGATTTCGATTGGCGAGCTTGCGGAACGTCTGGGCATCGCCCAATCCTCCGCCTCGCGCAACGTCGCCGCACTCAGCCGCTGGCACAGCTTCGGGAAGGCCGGGCTGGACCTCGTCCAGGCTCAGGAAGACCCGCGCGAGCGCCGCCGCAAGATCGTGACGCTCACCGACAAAGGCCGCGCGTTCCTGGAAGATCTGCGCGCCATCGTGAGCCCGCCCACGACGCGGCAGGCAAAGACCGCCTGATTCCGGGGCGTCACCGCCCCTCCGCCCACCACGACTCGATCAACGGCCCGTAGAGCGGCGTAGGCTCCGGGCGTTTCAGCCAGGACCAGCGGGCGATGCGGTCCACGGGGCTGTGGAACAGCGGCACCATGTAGTGGCCCCACAGCAGCACCCGGTCGAGCG
>JAEZPL010000485.1 GCA_023413605.1 Pseudomonadota bacterium | reverse complement strand
GCTTCGAGACGGCGCGCGACCTGCTGGTGAAGGAAGGCATCCTGGCCGGTTCCTCCTCCGGCACGCTGGTCGCGGCGGCGCTGCGCTATTGCCGGGAGCAGACGAAGCCCAAACGCGTGGTCACCTTCATCTGCGACAGCGGCAACAAGTACCTGTCCAAGATGTTCAACGACTTCTGGCTGCTGGACGAGGGCTTCACCCCGCGCTCCCACACCGGAACGGTGCGCGACCTCGTGACCCGGCGCTTCGATTCCGGCGGCACCATCACCGTCAGCCCCACGGACACGCTGCGCACCGCCTTCAGCCGCATGCGGGCGGCGGACGTGTCGCAGCTGCCGGTGACGGACGGCGGGCGGCTGGTCGGCCTGCTGGACGAGAGCGACATCCTGCACGCCATCGTGTCGGGCGCCAGCGCGGCCTTCGACAAGCCGGTGCGGGAGGCCATGGTCCGCGACCTCGTCACCACCCCGGCGGACGCACCGCTGTCGGCGCTGCACCCGCTGTTCGCCCAGGACCGCGTGGCCATCGTGGTGGACGGCGACCGCTTCCTCGGCCTCGTCACGCGGGTCGACCTGATCAACCATCTGCGGCTGGAGGGCGCTGGAGCATCATGAGCGAACAGAAAAGCGGCAAGAATCGGCTGGCCTTCGCCACGCGGACCATCCACGGCGGCCAGCACCCGGACCCGTCCACCGGGGCCGTGATGGTGCCGATCTACGCCACCTCGACCTTCGTGCAGGAGAGCCCGGGCGTCCACAAGGGCTACGAGTACGCGCGCAGCCAGAACCCGACGCGCATGGCGTTCGAACGCTGCATCGCCGACCTGGAAAGCGGGACGCGCGGCTTCGCCTTCGCCTCCGGCCTCGCGGCCATCTCCACCCTGCTGGAAACGCTGGACGCCGGGTCGCACATCGTGGCGTCCGACGACCTCTACGGCGGCAGCTTCCGCCTGTTCGAACGGGTGCGCAAACACAGCATGGGCCTGCGCGCCAGCTATGTGGACATGAGCGACCTCGACGCGCTCTCAGCCGCGGTGCAGCCCGACACCCGGCTGATCTGGATCGAGACGCCGACCAACCCGATGCTGAAGCTGGTGGACATCGAGGCGGTGGTCCACTTCGCCAAGAGCCGGGGCATCTGGACCGTGGTGGACAACACCTTCGCCAGCCCCTGGATCCAACGCCCGCTGGAGCTGGGTGCGGATGCCGTCGTGCATTCGGCCACCAAGTACCTGAACGGCCATTCGGACATGGTCGGCGGCGTCGCGGTGGTGGGCGACAACGCGGAGCTTTCGGAAAAGCTGGCCTTCCTGCAGAACGCCGTCGGCGCCATCTCCGGCCCGTTCGACAGCTTCCTGGCCCTGCGCGGTCTGAAGACGCTGGCCCTGCGCATGGAACGCCACTGCGCCAGCGCGCTGGAGATCGCCCGCTGGCTGGAACGCCATCCCCGCGTCCGCCGCGTCGTCTATCCGGGCCTGGAAAGCCACCCGCAGCACGACCTCGCCAAGCGCCAGATGCGCGGTTTCGGCGGCATCGTCACGGTGGACCTCGACGCCGGGCTGGAGGACACCAAGCGGGTGCTGGAGCGCTGCCATCTCTTCGCGCTCGCCGAAAGCCTGGGCGGCGTGGAAAGCCTGATCGAGCATCCGGCGATCATGACCCACGCCTCCATCCCCGCCGATCAGCGCCGCGCGCTGGGCATCGGCGACGGCCTGATCCGCCTGTCGGTTGGAATCGAGGACGCGGAGGACCTGCGGGAGGATCTGGAACGGGCGCTGGCCGAGTAGTTCTACTCCACTATTAATTCCCTCTCCCCGGAGGGGAGAGGGGGTTTTCCAGAGGAAAACAAACACTCACGCCTGATCGAGCGTGATGCCCTCGATCAGGTCGCCCACGTCGTCGCAGCGGTCGGTGACCGCTTCCAACAGTTCGTAGACCTCGCGGCGGCCGAGGAAGGTGATCATCTCCGGGCGTTCGGCGATGAGCGCCTTCAGCGAATCGCGGAGGATCTCGTCGGCTTCATCCTCAAGGTCGGAGATCTGGCTGCAGATCTGAAGGATGTGGTCGGCGTTGGCGGTGATCGAGGTCAGCAGGGGCATGACCTCCATCAGCAATGCGGCCTGTCGGCGGATGATGCCGGCCATGCGGCGCATCGGCGTGTCGAAGCTGTCGATGCCATAGAGGGCTGCGTGGCGCGGCACCTCGTCCATCAGGTCGATGCAGTCGTCCAGGGCGTTGATCAACGCCTGGATTTCCGACCGGTCAAAGGGCGTGATGAAGGTCCGGTGCAGGCCGCGCCCAGCTTCCTTGGCAACCCGGTCGGCGTCCTTCTCGATCCGCTTCAGCGCCGCCGTTCGCTCGCCGCGCTCGTCCGGTTCGGCCACCATGACGGCTTCCAACGCATCGGCCGCCGTGACGATGTGACGGGCCTGCTCGACGAATTGCTCAATGATCCGCTCTTCCTTCGGCATCATGGAACGGATGGCGCGCAGCAGCAGCATGGGAGCTGTTCTCTCGATCGGTTCGGACGCTCCCTAATAACCCCATGCGTTAGGGCTTTGCAGCAAAATCGTCATAGAACCGTCATTGATCTCCGTCGGACCGGGCAACTCAGGGTGTCGTGACGAACGGGCCCGGATGGGTGGGCGCCATCAAGCCTCCTTCGCCCAGGCACAAAAAAGCCGGGGCGAGGAGCCCCGGCTTCTTCGCTTTCTTGCTGATCAGACCATGCCGGACTTGGTGAACGGCAGATGGTGCAGGCGCTTGCCGGTGGCGGAGAACACGGCGTTCGCCACCGCCGGGGCGGCGGTCGGCACGCCGGGCTCGCCGACGCCGGTCGGACGGGCCGTGGACGGCACGATGTGCACCTCCACCGGCGGCATCTCCGAGTTGCGCAGCGGCTCGTAGGTGTCGAAGTTGCTCTGGTCCACAAGGCCGCCGGTCAGGGTGATCTCGTCCCGCAGCGCGTGGCCGATGCCCCAGCCGGTGCCGCCGGTGATCTGCGCCTCGACGATGTTCGGGTTGACGACCCGACCGCAGTCGATGGCGCAGACGACCCGCTCCACCTTCACCTGCCCCTTGTCGTTGACCGAGACCTCCGCGACGTGCGCCACGAAGCTGCTGAAGCTCTCGTGCACCGCGACGCCGCGCCCCCGGCCCTTCGGCAGCGGCTGGCCCCAGCCGGCCTTCTCGGCCGCCAGCTTCAGCACGGCCTGAAGGCGCGGGTGGTCCTTCAGCATCTCCATGCGGAAGGCCACCGGATCCTTGCCGGCCGCCGCCGCCAGTTCGTCGATCATGACTTCCTTGGCGTAGGCGGTGTGGGTGTGGCCGACCGACCGCCACCACAGCGTGGTGACCGGGGATTCCGTGATGTGCGCGTCCACGGCGAGGTTCGGCACGGCGTAGGCCATGTCCGAGGAGCCCTCGACCGCGGTAGCGTCCACGCCGTTCTTGACCATGAAGGCCTCGAACAGGGTGCCGGCCATGAAGCTCTGCCCGACGATTCGCTGCTGCCACGCGACCAGCTTGCCAGACGCGTCGACGCCGGCCTTGATCCGGTGCAGGAACAGCGGACGGTAACGGCCGCCGCGGATGTCGTCCTCGCGCGTCCAGACCAGATGGACCGGCGCCTTGCCGTAGGCCTTGGCGATGGTCACCGCCTCGGCGATGTAGTCGGCGTCCGGCGTGGCGCGGCGGCCGAAGCTGCCGCCGGCCCACAGCGTCTCGATAGCCACCTGCTCCGGCTTGCAGCCCAGGATGCCGGCGGCGACCTTCTGCTCAACACCCTGGAACTGGGAGCCGGCGTAGATGGTGCAGCCGCCATCCGGGTTCAGCTCCACCGTGGCGTTCAGCGGCTCCATCGGCGCGTGGGCGAGGTAGGGGAAGACGAACTCCGCCTCCACCACCTTCGCCGCGCCGGCCAGCGCCTTGGCGGCGTCGCCCGTGTTGGTGGCGACGTTGCCGGGCTTGTCGGCCAGCTTGCGGTAGTCGGCCAGCATCTCCTCGGTGCCGCGGGTCTCGGCCTTGGAGTCGTCCCACTCCACCTTCAGCGCCTCGCGGCCCTTCATGGCGGCCCAGGTGTTCTTGGCGATCACCGCGACGCCGACCGGCAGGGTCAGCACGTCGATGACGCCCGGAACCTGCTTCGCCGCCGCCGCGTCCACCGACTTCACGGTCCCGCCGAAGCGCGGGGAGCGGGCCAGCACCGCCGTCACCTGGCCGGGGCGGCGGACGTCCATGGCGAACTGCGCCGTGCCGTTGGTCTTGGACACATGGTCCAGCCGGTGCAGCGACGGGTTGCCGATCAGCGTGTAGGCCTTGGCGTCCTTCAGCGCGACCTTTTGCGGGACGGGCAGCTTCGCCGCGTCCTCCGCCAGCTCGCCGAAGCGGGCGGTGCGGTTGGACTTGGCGTGGCGGACGACGCCCTTCTCCACCGTGACTTCCGACGCCGGGACCTTCCAGCGCGCGGCTGCGGTGGCGACCAGCATGGCGCGGGCGGCGGCGCCGGCCATGCGCAGCTCGTCCCAGCTGTTGGCGACGGCGGTGGAGCCGCCGGTGCCCTGGATGCCGAACATGTGGTTGGCGTAGAGCGTGCCGTCCGCCGGGGCGAAGGCGCCGCGCATCTGCGCCCAGTCGGCGTCAAGTTCCTCCGCCACGATGGTGGTCAGGCCGGTCATGATGCCCTGGCCCTTGTCCAGATGCTTGACCAGCACGGTCACCGTGTCGTCGGCGGCGATGCGGACGAAGGCGTGCGGGCGCGGGTCGGCCGGGCCGACGACTTTGGAGGCCGCCGCGTCCTCGGCGAAGGCGCGCGCCGGCAGCATGGCGCCGAGCACCAGCCCGCCGCCGGCCGCACCCGCGCCCTTCAGGAAGGAACGGCGGCTCGGCGCCGCGACGTCCGCCGCGGCTTGCTGGATCAGGTTCTTCAGCATGGATCAGGCCCCCATCGCCTTGGCGGCGTCCTTGATCGCCGCGCGGATGCGCGGGTAGGTGGCGCAGCGGCAGACGTTGCCGTCCATGGCCGCGTCGATGTCGCTGTCCGTGGGGTTGCGGTTGTCGGTCAGCAGCGCCACGGCGCTCATGATCTGGCCGGACTGGCAATAGCCGCACTGCACCACGTCCAGCGTCTGCCAGGCGGTCTGCACCGCCTCCGCGACCTTGCCGTTGATGCCTTCGATGGTCGTGATCTTCGTGCCGACGGCGGATTCCGCCGGCATCTGGCAGGAGCGCATCGGCGTGCCGTCCACATGCACGGTGCAGGCGCCGCACTGGGCGATGCCGCAGCCGAACTTGGTGCCGGTCATGTTCAGCTCGTCCCGCAGGACCCACAACAGCGGCATGTCGGGCGGAACGTCGACGTCGCGTTCCTGCCCGTTGATGTTCAAGCGGATCATGGGTGATTCCTGTCTCTAATCTTCCGGTCGGGTGGCTTCCGGTAGGTCGGGCCAACCCTGTGCCGCTCGTTGCCCGAGCTTGCCGCACATTTTCGTACCGATCGGTAACAAGTCAAGAGACCTACGTCGTCAGTCGGCTTTATGCCGAGTCGATCAGGCGCTCCGCTATGTCCGGCAGGACTTTGGTCGGGCCGTTGCATGGCCCATAGGTCTGGCTGGCCGCGTAGGCGCCTTCGATCAGCAAAGCCAGGGCGTGGGCGAGCCAGGACGGGTCCTTCGCCCCGGCCGCGGCGGCGAGGGACGCCAGCCGCTCGTGCAGGGCCGCCTTGTTCGCGGCGACGAGCTGGCGGACCGGATGATCCGGGTCGGGGAACTCCGCCGCCACGTTGACGAAGGGGCAGCCCCGGTTGCCGGGGGCCGAGGCCCGCTCCGCCACGTCGGTGATGATCTGCAACAGCTGCCGGCGCGGCTCGCCGGGATGCTTGGCGAGGCTGGCGTCCCAGCGCTGCCAGAACTCCTCGTCCTTGCGCTTCAGGTA
This sequence comes from Pseudomonadota bacterium, assembly GCA_023413605.1. Taxonomy (GTDB): domain Bacteria; phylum Pseudomonadota; class Alphaproteobacteria; order Azospirillales; family Azospirillaceae; genus Azospirillum. The sequence continues at coordinate 4,519 of JAEZPL010000485.1, read as the reverse complement.
GGCGGCGACCAGCGCGTCCTTGGATTCGAACTGGCGGTAGAGGCTCATCTTGTTGACGCCGGCCCGCTTGACCACGGCATCGACGCCGACGGCGCGCACGCCCTCGCGCTGGAACAGCTCGACCGCGGCGTCCAGAAGATGGCTCTGCGCCACCGCGCCCCGCACGCGCCGGGCGCATCCGTCCGTTCCGGTCCTATTTGTCCTCTTCGCCATCGCTCCACCCGTGACGGGGGGACATTAGCGGCCACCCCCGGCAATCTCAACAGACGGCGGATTGATTACATTTCCCCCACATCGTCGCTGCGGTCGATCAGGGTGCGCAGAACCTCCTTCAGCGCGAGGGCCTCCTCGCGGGTGTAGCTGGCGAGGATGCCGCGCTCGTGCTCCTTGGCCTCGACCAGCAGGCCGGCGACGAGGTCCTGCCCCTTCGCCGTGCTGCGGACCAGGACGCGGCGGCGGTCGCCCTCCCCCGGAACGCGCTCCACCAGCCCATCGGCGGCCATGCGGTCCACCACCTTGGTCAGGGTCGGCTGCTTGAACAGCACACCCTTGGCCAGTTCCCCCACGGTCAACCCGTCCGTGCCCGCCAGCACGGCGAGCACGCGCCAGACCGGCACGGAGATGCCGCGCCCGACCAACCGTTCGTGGAACTGCGCGCTCGCCACGTGGCTCGCCCGCGCCAGCAGGTAGAGCAGGTAATCGTCGATGAACCGCTCATCCCCGGCCGCGGCCGGGGGCGTGGAGAGGGCGAGGTCGGCCATGGCGTTTCCCGAAGTGATCAGAGGGCCAAAGCGATCAGAGTGCGAGACTGCCAACACTGGTGCCGCCGCAAACATACAGCACCTGCCCCGTGACAAAGGAGTTCGCCGGATCGGCGAAGAACAGGACGGCCCGCGCCACGTCCTCCGGCAGGCCGATGCGGCGCACGGGGATGGAGGCGGCAAGCTGGCTTTCCCTCTCGCTGCCGGCGGGCACGACCTCGTGGAACATGTCCGACTTGATCGGCCCGGGCGCCACGACGTTGACGGTGATGCCCTGCGGCGCCAGTTCCAGCGCCCAGGTGCGCGCCATGCCCAGCATGCCGGCCTTGGTGGCGGAATAGGCGGTGCGGGTCTGAAGGCCCAGCGCCGCCCGCGACGACAGCAGAACGACGCGGCCCATGCCGGCCTCCCGCATCGCCGGCAGGCTGGCCTGGGTCAGGCTGATCGCCGCGGCGAGGTGCAGGTTCACCAGCGCGCTCAGGTCCTCAAGCCGTACCTCCGGCAGCAGGGCCGGGCGGATGACGCCCGCGTTGTGGACGATGGTGGTGGGCGCGAAGCGCCGCGCGATCTCGCCCGCGGCTTCCGCCGTCGCCGCGGCGTCCGTCAGGTCGGCCAGGACGGAGTGCAGGCGCGGATGGTCGATGTCCGCCGGACGGCGGGCGAGCGACACGACCTCGTACCCGGCGGTCAGCATCGCCTCGACGATGGCCTTTCCGATCCCGGCGCTGCCCCCGGTAACGACGGCGCATTTACGGTCCATGGAGGGCCTCTCCCTTTGGTCAGCGGCGTTTCTTGAGAGCGCGGGTGTCCACCGCGCGGGGCGACTGCGGCAGGTCGCGGGCGAGCGTCTTCAACTCCCCGCGGGAAATCTTCTGCGTCGCGGTCAGCGGCAGGGCATCGACGAACACCACATAGCCCGGCGCCTTGTAGTAGGCGAGCTCGTCCAGGCAGTAATCCACGATGGCACCGGCGACCTCCGCCAACCGGTCGTCGGCCAACGGCTCGGCCGGGATCACGCAGGCCAGCACCTCGTCCCCGCGCACGGGATCGGGCGTGGCGGCCACCGCGACCTCCCGCACCAGCGGATGGCGGCGCAGGACGCTTTCCACCTCCACCGCCGCGATGTTCTCGCCGCTGCGGCGGATCACGTTCTTCTTGCGGTCCACGAAGTGCAGATGCCCGTCGCCGTCGCGCAGCACGAGATCACCGGTGTGGAAATAGCCGCCCTCCCACGCCTCGCGCGTCGCCTCCGGATCCTTCAGATATTCGGCGAAGAAGCCGGCGCGCGGGTCGCCGCCGGCCGCCCGCACCAGCAGTTCGCCGGGTTGCCCGTCCGGCACGTCGCGTCCCTCGTCGTCCACCAGCCGGATCTCCACCGCCGGTTCCGGCCGGCCGAAGCAGGCGGTGCCGACCTTGCGCGGCTCGTGGTTGGCGATCACCACGGCGCCGGCCCCAGTCTCGGTCATCGCCCAGGCCTCCAGCAGAGGGAAGCCGAAGCGTTCCTCGAAGGCAGCGTGCAGGCGCCCGTCGATGCCGGCCCCGAAGCCGAAGCGCAGGGCGTGCGCGCGGTCGTCCGGCCCGGCCGGGGCCTTCATCAGCATGGAGGGCATGACGCCCAGGTAATGGCAGATGGTCGCCCCGCTCTCCCGCACGCTGGCCCACCAGCTTTTGGGGTGAAAGCGGTCGAGCGGCACGATGCAGCCGCCGGACATCACCATGGCCATGGTCGAATAGGCCATGGCGTTCATGTGCACCATGGGCAGCGGCGTGATCAGCCGCTCCACGCCCGGCCGCAGGCTGCACAGGCCGCCGATGTCGTTGTACCAGCGCCCCGCCCCGGTGAAGTAGGCGTTCGGCAGCACACAGCCCTTCGGCCGCCCCGTGGTGCCGGAGGTGTAGAGCAGCGCGCATTCGCTGCCCGCGTCTACCCCCTGCCCCGCCTTCGGCGGCGGCTCCGGCGCCGGTGCCACGGCCTCGTCCGGCCCGAACAGGGCGACCGACCGCCCGGCTCGCGCGGCGGCGGCCTCCAGGTCGGCGCGGCGGTCCGGCAGGGTCACGGCGGCGCACAGCTCGCTGTGGCCGATCAGGTATTCCAGCTCCGCCGCGCGCAACTCCGCGTTGATCGGGACCACACCGGCACCCAGCGCGTTCAGCGCCAGCCAGTGCAGGAAGAAGGCCGGCCGGTTCTCCAGCAGAAGCCCGACGCGGTGCCCGTGGCCATAGCCGGCCTCGCGGTAGGCGCCGGCCAGCCGCTCCACGACGGCCAGCGCCTCGCCATAGGGGATGGTGCCCGGCGCAATGCCATAGTAGCCGGCCGTTTCCGGCAGGATGTGCAGGAACGGGTTGTCCGGCCAGCGCTCCGCCGTGGCGCGGAACGCCGTGAACACAGTGTCCGACGCCATGCTGCGGGACCTCTTCACAGGAACAGTTGGATGGACGGCAGGGCGGCGTCGCAGTTCAGGATGTCGACGCGCTTCAGCCGGATCTTCAAGGCCCCGCCTTCGGTGCGCAGGTGGTGGAAGGCCGTGGCCGCGTAGACCTGCTGCTCGTCGCCGCGCGTCTCGACGTAAAGGAAGGGCGTGCGGGTGACGTAGTTGTTGGCCTCCGGGTCGTAGGTCTCGACCTCCGGCTGCTGGAGCACGTGCAGGCAGCGACTCTGCGGATGCTGGGCAAAGGCGTTGGGGGTCTTCAGCCGCTCGATCCGCAATTGCAGCAGGAAGCGGTCCTCGTAGGCGAGCGAGGTGTGGTTGATGCCGTCCGGCTGGCCGGGAGTCAGCGGCACCCAATAATAGCCATCCTCCGCGAACAGATCGTACCAGGCCTCGAATTGGCGGGTGTCGATCAGCCGGGCCTCGTTGGTGACGAAGCGGATCAGGTCGGCCTCGGTCGGCGGGTTGGCGACGCTCATGACTTCACCTCCGCGTTTTCGGCCGCGTTCTCCACAGGGTGCATGTATCTGGCCCAGGCACGGAACTGGTTGCGCATGGAAATCTCGCTGGTGCCGTTGACCGTCAGATCCTTGGCCGCGCACTCGCTCTCGTCATAGTCGCGGTGCAGGCTGACCCAGTCGTTGCCGTCGGTGTGCAGCCCTTCCTGGATGGAGCGGTAGGCGTGCAGGTCGTCGTGCCCGACCGGCGACATGGGAGAGTTGATCAGGCGCGAGTACATCATCGTGCGCTGGTGCAGGATGTCCGGCGCGCCCTTCAGCCGGAAGGTCCAGCTTTCGATCAGCGTCTTGTCCGCCGCGATCGGCTTGGCGAGGCGGATCGCCTGGATGGCGCCCTTGATGGTCAGGCTGGGGTAATAGACGGTGTTGTGGCGCACCGTGCCCAGAATGTCGCGGGTCTTGTCCGCGCCGTACGCCGCGATCAGACTGTCCTCGTAGCCCGGAATGGACGAATAGTTGGAATGGATGCTGCCGAGAACGCCGGTGTAGCTGTGCCCGTTCTCGAACACCCGCACGCCCATCTTGTCGAAGAACTGATAGTCGCTGGCGAAGGGCGTGATGATCTCCACCGCCATCGGCTTCGGCATGTCGGCGGGCTTGTCGGCCCACAGCTGCTTGGCGGTGCCGGCCACCGATTCATGCGCCACCATGGGATGCATGGTGTCGTTCAGATTCTCGACGAACATCTTCCAGTTGCAGTTGTGCAGGTAGCGCAGGCAGCCGCCCGCCACCTCCAGCTGCCCTTCCGGCGAGCGGTCCACCATGTTGTCGATGGAGGACAGGGAGTCGCCGAAATACTCCTCGAAGTCCG
>JAEZPL010000577.1 GCA_023413605.1 Pseudomonadota bacterium | reverse complement strand
CGGCGGCACTGGCCGGGCGCCCGGCCCGGCTGGTGAAGCTGGCGGTCCGCCTGACCGGCAGCGGCGAGTCGCTGGCCGAGGCCGCGCCGCAGATGGAGTTGGCGGAACTGGCGCCGGAGGACGTGTTCCAGCGGCTCTACCGCCGCAGCCATGACGGCGATCCGGACCCGGCCTTGCTCACTGCTTTCCACGAACTGGTCGCCACCGTGCAGGAGAGTGCGTGATGCGAATTCTTGCGGTGCGCGGCTGCAATCTGGCCAGCCTGGACGGAACCTTCGCCGTCGAACTCGACCACGGGCCGCTGCGCCACGCCGGCCTGTTCGCCATCACCGGGCCGACCGGCGCCGGCAAGAGCACCATCCTGGACGCGCTGTGCCTCGCGCTGTTCGACAAAATGCCGCGCCTGCCGGACGGGCGCGGCGTGCAGCTGGGCCGCGACGGCGATCCGGACGCGATCCTGACCACCGACGTCCGCACCGTGCTGCGGCGCGGCGCCGGATCCGGCTGGGCCGAGGTGGATTTCATCGGCATCGACGGCGCCGCCTACCGTGCGCGGTGGGAATTGCGACGGGCGCGGCAAAACGCGCGCGGGCAGCTTCAGAAGCAGGCGATGAGCCTGTCCAGCCTGGACGGCACCAAACGGTTCGGCGATGGAAAGACCAGCGTTCTGGAGGAAATCTCCACCCGCCTGGGCCTGAGTTTCGAACAGTTCCGCCGCGCCGTCCTGCTGGCGCAGGGCGACTTCGCCAATTTCCTGAAGGCCCCGGCGAAGGAGCGCTCCGCCCTGCTGGAGCTGCTGACCGGAACGGAAATCTACTCCCGCATCTCCATCGCCGCGCACCAGCGCTGCGTGGCGGAGGAGCGGACGTTGGAAACGCTGGAGGCCCAATGCGCGGGCATCGGCGTGCTGGGCGACGCGGAGCGGGCCGCCCTGGACGCGGAGGCAACCACCGCAGCCGAAGCCGTCCGGCGAGAGGAAGCCGCGTTCGAGGCCTCGCGCGCCGCGGTCTCCTGGCACGAGCGTGACGCCCAGCTGGCCACGTCGGAGGCCGAGGCGGCCCTTCAGGCCAGGGAGGCGGATCGCGTCTGGCAAGCGGCCGAGCCGCGCCGGGAACAGGCCGTCCTGCTGCGCCGGTTGCACCCGTTGCGCGGGTTGCTGACCGAGGCCGACCGTTGCGCGCGGGAGGCGGCGCAGGCGCAGGAGGCGCTGACCCGCGCCGAAGCGGTGGTGGCCGCATCGCAGGAGACGCTGAAGCAGGCCATCGAGCGCCACGCGGAGGTGCGCGGCGTCTTCGAGGCGGCCTGCGCCGCCCAGGCGAAGGCCGAACCGGAGTTGGAGCGCGCTGCCACGCTCGACGCGCAGATTGCGACCCTTGCCGCACAGCACGCGAACGCCGTCTCCGACGCGGCAAAGGCCGAACAGCGCACCGCAGCGCTTCTCAAGGCCTGGACCGACGTTCAGAAGGCACTCGAAACCGCTCGCCGGGAGGCTGCGGAGCGGGAACGCTGGCTGACGGAGCGCACGGCCTTCGCCCCGGTGGCGGACCAGTGGGCACGGTGGGAGGCGCTGCTCGTGCGTTGCCGCGACGGAGCGAAGGCTCATCGCGACGCCGAGGCGCAAGCCAAGCGGTGCGCAACGGAAGCCATGGAGCACGAGGCCGGTCTCGCCACACTGGCCGAAGCCCTGTCCGAGGCGACCGCGGCGCGCGATGCGGCGGAGCGGGCATTGGCCGCCCTGCGGGCGGAACCGGTTGCAGCGCTGGAGGAGATCAGCCAGCGCCGCGCCGCTCTGACCAGCCGCCGCGACCGGCTGTCGGCTCTGGCGCGGCTGGCGGAGAGCGCGGCACGGCTGGCGGATGAGAGGACGGCGGCTGACGCCGACCGCGCGCAGCAATGCGCCACGGCGGAGCGGAGCGAAACCCTGGCGGCCGAGACAAAGGCCCGGATCGACCGCCAGCAGGCGGTGCTGGAGGAGGCGGAAGCGACCCTGCGCCGGCTGCACCTCGCCCACCGCGAGGATGTGGAGTCCCTGCGCGCCCAGTTGACGGAGGGGGAGGCCTGCCCGGTCTGCGGATCGCTGGATCATCCCTGGGCGGACGGCTCCACGCCGCTGGCGCGCCTTGCCGGGGAACAGGACCAGCGCGTCGCCGCCCTGCGCACGGAGGTGACGGACCTGGTGAAAGCCCACGCCGCGCAGGAGGCCTCCGCCCGCGCCGCGCGCGAACGGGTCGCGGAGTTGGACAAGCGCCTCACCGCTCTGGGCCGGGAGGGTGAGGGAGTTGCCGGCCGCTGGGCGGACTTGGCGGCTGGCTTGCCCCTGCCGCCGGATCCGGCGGCAGAGCCGGTTGCGGCCCTTCTGGCCGGCGTGGATGCGGCGTTGGCGGAGGCCGGGCGGTCGGAGGCCGCGGCGCTCGACCACAAGGCGCGGCTCGACGCCGCCATACGGGAGTGCCGGATGCGTGAGGCGGCGCTCGCCGACGCCGGCCGTGCCATCGAGGCGCGGACCCGCCAGCGCGACACGGCCCGCCATGCCGAGGCTCTGGCCGTGGCCGACCGCGAGCGGGCGGCCCGCCTTCTGGACGAGTCACGGAACGAGTTGGCGACACCCTTCGCCGCTCTGGACGGATGGGAAGCCGCTCTGCGCACGGATGCGGAGGCCTTTCGGTCCGCCACCGCCACGCGGGCTGCGGAGTTCCTGGCGCAGCGCGAGGCGCAGGCCCGCGCCCTGCGCGACGGAGACGCGCTGGACCGCCAAGCCGCCGCGAAAGTGGCGGAGCTGGAGGGTGCCCGGCAGGCGGAACAGGCCGTCCGGCAACGCGCCGATGGGCTGGCGGTCGAACTCTCGGCGCAACGCGCCGCGCGTGCCGGCCTGCTTGGCGGGCGGGCGGTGGCCGAGGTGAAGAAGGAACTGGCCGAGGCCCGTCAGCGGGCGGAAGCCCTGGTGGACAAGGCCACCATCGTCCGTCAGGACGCCGCCAGCCGCTTGTCGGCGGCGGAGCAGGACCACGCCACGCGCGGCGAGGCCGCCCGGCGATGCGCCGACATGGCGCGGACAGCGGCGCAGGCCCTGGCCGGAGCGGCGGCGGAGCGCGGCGTGACGGTGGAGGAGG
>JAEZPL010000465.1 GCA_023413605.1 Pseudomonadota bacterium | reverse complement strand
CGGACTTCGTCCTGAACCGGGTTCCCTGGCGGCAGGCCAAAATCCTGCTGGCCGGCGAGAATTTCGGCTGCGGCTCGTCGCGCGAACACGCGGTCTGGAGCCTGATGGACTTCGGCATCCGCTGCGTTATCGCGCCCAGCTTCGCCAGCATCTTCCACGAGAACTGCCAGAAGAACGGTCTGGCCGCCGTGACGCTGGACGAGGGCGCGCTCGCCCATCTCGTCGCCTGTGCCCAGGCGACACCGTCAGCTTCCACACCGTCCGCCGCCATGACGGTGGACATCGACGCCTGCCGCGTCACCGCGCCGGACGGGCGGGAGTTTCCCTTCACGATGGAGGCGGCGCGGCGGCAGGCGCTTCTGGAAGGGCTGGACGAGATCGGGGCCAGCCTGCGCCACGACGCCGCGATGGCGGCGTTCGAGGCGCGCGACCGGGCGCAGCGCCCTTGGATTCACGCCCTGCCCACCGCCTGACGGGTCCGGGTCAACGCGCATGGCCGGGAAGGCCAGCGACCATTGGGAGGAAAGCGATGTCGTTCATAACCACGATGAAGCGCAAAGCGGTCCTGGGGGCGGCGGCCATGGGAACGGCGTTGGGCGTGGCCCTCGCCGCCATGACCCCCGCGCAGGCCGAGGAAATCACGGTCACCCACTGGGGTGTGCTGATGTACGGCGCTCCCTACGCCGTGGCCATGGAGAAGGGCTACTACAAGGACCAGGGGCTGGACATCACCGGCGTCCTGACCTCCAAGGGCGGCGGCACGACCATGCGCAACGTCATGGCGGCCCCGATGCCCTATGGCGAGGTCGCCCTGTCGGCGGCGGTGGCGGCCATCAACCAGGGTCTGGACGTCCGCATCATCCACACCGGTGTCCGCACCGCGGGCGAGATCCTGTGGGTGACCAAGCCGGATTCCCCGGTCAAGACCGCCAAGGATCTGGACGGCAAGAAGGTCGCCTTCACCAGCCCGAAGTCGGTCACCGACATGCTGCTGACCATGGTGAAGGACAAGCACGGCATCAAGGTGGACGGCGTGTCCGCGGGCGGCATCGGCGGGGGCCTGACCATGCTGGAGCAGGGCGCGGTGGCCGCCGCCCCGGTGATGGACCCGATCTGGGCGCGCGTGCAGAACAAGTACCGCATGGTCTTCGCGGTCGAAACCGAACTGCCCACCATGGTGCAGACCGTGGGCGTCACCACGTCGGAGTTCGCCGCGAAGAACGGCGACAAGCTGAAGAAGCTGATCGAAGCGCGCCGCAAGGGGGTGGACTTCGTCTACGCCAACCCCGAAGAGACCGCCAAGATCATGACCAAGTACTACGACATCGACGAGGCGGTTGCGCTGCAGGCGCTGAAAAATCTGGCGACCATCAAGTATTGGAGCAGCGGCGACTTCGAATATGACGGCATGAACAACCTGATCAAGGGTCTGGAGATCATCGGCGAGGTGAAAGGCCAGATCGACTGGTCGAAGCATGTCGACGCCTCGTTTTTGAAGTGATCCGATGACCGGGAGGAAGCCCCCGATGAAAGCCAATGTCGCCGCCAAACGCGACCTGCACGAGGAGGCGGGGGCTTTCCCCGCCACCACCTCCGCGGTTGCCCCCGCGATCCATGCCGAACTGAAGGGCGTCAACCGGATCTACGGCGCTCCCGGCCATGGCGGCGTGCACGCGCTGGGGCCCGTCGATCTGACCTTGCGGCAGGGGGAGTTCTTCTCCGTCGTCGGGCCGTCGGGCTGCGGCAAGTCCACGCTGCTCGACGTGCTGTCCGGCCTGTCCGTGCCGACCGAGGGAGCGGTGAGCTTCGAAGGCAAGCCGGTGGCCGGCAAGGTCCCGGACGGCGTCGGGGTGGTGTTCCAGGAGGACGCCACCTTCCCCTGGCTGACCGTGTGGGACAACATCGCCTTCGGCCTGCGCCGGGCGGGCGTCGATCCGGCGGAGATCGAACGGCGGGTCAGCTACGCCGTCGGCTTCGTCGGCCTGAAGGACTTCGCCAAGGCCTATCCGGTGCAGCTGTCGGGCGGCATGCGCCAGCGCGTCTGCATCGCCCGCACGCTGGTGATGCGCCCGCGCCTGATCCTGCTGGACGAGCCGTTCGGCGCGCTCGACGCGCAGACCCGCCTGATCATGGGCGACGAACTGCTGAAGCTGTGGCGCGAGACCGGGGCCACGGTGATGCTGATCACCCACGCGCTGGACGAGGCGGCCATGCTGTCGGACCGCATCGGCGTGATGTCGGCCCGCCCCGGACGGATCATCGAGGAGATCGAAACGGGCTGGCCGCGCGAACGCGATTCCCGCATCGCCAGCGAGGAGGCCTTCGGCCAGATCACCGCCCGGCTGTGGCGCCTGCTGCGCGAGGAAAGCCTGAAGTCGGCGGGCCTCGCCGGGGGTGGGTCATGAGCTGGGCGGGCTGGCTCCGGCTGATGGTGGTGGCCGGCGCCGTCCTGCTGCTGGAGGTGCTGTGCCGCGCCGGCGTCATCGCCAAGGCGGTTCTGCCCGCACCCAGCGTCATGGCCGGCGACCTCTACCGCCTTCTGGCCTCGGGCGCGGCCACCGCCGACATCGGTGAGACGCTGAGCAACGTCGCGATGGCGGTGGTCGCGTCCATCCTGCTGGGCTTCGTCGGCGGCGTGGCGATCCACGCGATGCCGCGGGTGCGCCGTGCGCTCGATCCGTTTCTCGCCACCTACTACGCCGTGCCTTTCTTCGTCTTCTACCCGGTGCTGATCGTGATCTTCGGGCTGGGGGCGGCGCCCATCGTGGTGATCGGCACGTTGTTCGGCGTGGTGGCGATGCTGATCAACACGCTGAACGGGCTGGACCGGATTCCGCGCGTCCTGCTGAAGACCGCGCGGGTCCACGGCATGGACCCGGTGCGCACGGCGCTGATGATCAAGCTGCCCAGCGCCGCCCCCTTCCTGTTCACCGGGGCCAAGCTGGCCATCGCCTACTGCTTCATCGGCGTCATCGCGGCGGAGTTCATCATGTCCTCCTCGGGCATCGGCTACAGCATCGCCTATGCCTTCAACAACTTCGACAACGCCCGGATGTACGCGCTGATGCTGTTCATCATCGTGCTGGTGACGGCGCTCAACGCGGTTCTCTTCACCTGGGAGCGCCGGATCATGCAGCGGCGGAGGCGCTGACGGCCATGCACAAAAAGACCGATACGCTTCTCGTCATCGTCGCGTTGGTGATCCTGTGGCAGGTCCTGCATTGGATCGTCGGCAGCGTCGCCCTGACCTCGCCCGCCGACACGCTGGCCCGCGCCGTGGAACTGCTGAGTTCGGCCTCCTTCTGGCCGCACGTCGCGGAAACCGGCGTGGCGTTGGCCTATTCCCTGCTGCTGGCGGTGCTCGGCGGGCTGACGGTTGGGATCGTGCTGGGCATCAACAGGCTGGCCGGGGAGGTGGCGGAACCGATTCTGGTGTCGCTCTACTCGCTGCCGAAGATCACGCTCTACCCGGTGATCCTGCTCGCCTTCGGGTTGGGCCTGTCGGCCAAGGTGGCCTTCGGGACGATCCACGGCATCATCCCGGTGATCATCTTCACCATGAACGCGGTCCGCACCATCCCGCCGGTGATGCTGCGCAGCGCGCGCGTGATGCATCTGTCGCCGCCCCAGCTCGTCTCCACCATCATCCTTCCCGCCGCCTTGCCGGAGCTGGTGTCCGGCCTGCGGGTGGGCTTCTCGCTCACGCTGCTGGGCGTGCTGATCGGCGAGATGTTCGCCTCGCAGCGCGGCCTCGGCTACCTCGTCATGAACGCGATCGGCGGGCACGACGTGCGCACCATGATGGCCGTGGTGCTGATCCTCGCCACCACCGCCGTGCTCATCAG
>JAEZPL010000420.1 GCA_023413605.1 Pseudomonadota bacterium | reverse complement strand
TTCGAGCTGGCCGACATCGCCGCCAACAAGCGGCGCGGCAAGGGAGCGCCGCCGATCTCCCCGCTGGCGCTGGAGGCGGTGCAACGCATCGACCCGCTGTTCGACATCGAGCGCGAGGCGCTGGGGCGTTCGGCGGCCGACCGTCTGGCGCTGCGCACCGAGCCGTCCAAGCCCCGGATCGAGGAACTGGAGACCTGGATGCGGGCGGCCCGGGCTGGGATGTCGAAGCACGCGCCGGTGGCCAAGGCGATGGACTACATGCTGACCCGCTGGGAAGGCTTCACCCGCTTCCTGCGTGACGGACGGGTCTGCCTGACCACGGATGATGTTGAGAACCTCCAATTGGGCATTGGACCGATGCGGTCGGTGCAAAGCATCGACCGCATGCTGGCCAGACGCCGGATGACGAAGCCTGGGTCAAGGCCGCAGCCGTGCGTCAGCGCGGGGCCGCGGAGCGGCCGCCTTGACGCGGGGGGCGTCATCCGGCAGGCGCCGATGGTCGCTCCTTCCAGGCTTCCACCATCCGTTCGTAGGCGCGTTCGGCGCGTTCGACATACTCAGCCTCGCGTTGCCGGATCTCCTTGATCCAGTAGTCCCGACCGGGGCCGGCCTTGCCGTATTCCCGCGGGGCGCCGGCCTTGAGGGCGGCCTTGCGCAGCTTCATGGCCGTGAAGGCGGGGCGGGCGTAGGCATAGTCCTTATCATCGCTCAGCACATGCCAGATGAGGACCGCCAGCTTGCGGGCGGTGGCCACCGCGGTCGCGCCTGCTCCGGCCTTCTTCTGCACCCGGTTGAAGAAGGCCCGCAGCGGTCCCGGCGCCATCTTCGCCGACCAAGCGGCCTCGACCGACACCGCGCGGGCCGCGGCGTTGCCCTGTCGAGAGATACGCCCATGGCGGGCCGGATGGTCGCCGGACTGCCGGGTCGTCGGGGTCAGACCGAAGTAGCTGCTGAGCTTCTCGGGGGTCGGAAAGCGGGAGATCGTCCCGATCGACGCCAAGACGGTCAGGGCGACCACAGTGCCCACCCCAGGGATGGTCATCAGCCGGCGCGCCTGCGGATCGTCCAGCACCTGCTGGGCGATCCCTTTGTCGGTCTCGACCAGTTGTACGCTCACCCGTTCCAGTTCCGCCACCAAGCGGGTGAGGATGGCCTGCTCCTCGGACGGCAAAGGCAGGCGTGCCAGCCAGGCACGGCCGGCTTTGCTGAACAGACAGCCTTCGTATTTCGGGATCAGGTTCCCGTGCAGGATGGCATGGATGCGGCTCTTGACCCGCACCATGTGCTCGACGATCCCCGAGCGTTCCGTGACCATCCGCCGGCGACGGATCGTGTCGTCATCTGGAACCCAGACCTCCGGCAGGAAGCCCGCCGCATGCAGGCGCGCCAGGATCACCGCGTCGATCTTGTCGGTCTTCACGCGGGCATAAGCAATGGCCCGTACGAGTCGGGGATTGGCCACGGCGACCCGCTTGACGAAAGGCCGCAGGACACGCTCCACAGCCGAGCTGTTGCCAGTAGCCTCGATGACCACCCCGTCGGTCGGCTCAAGGGTCTTGGCAAATTTCAGGAAGCGATCATGGGCAAGATCGACCCTGGCTTCCTTTGTCACCTGACCGTCCACCAGGAAAGCGACTTGGGCGAACGAGCGGTGAATATCCATGCCGATGATGCGCATGCTCCCTCCCTCCAGTGGTGGTTCGGGAGCTGGCGGGCTTGCACGACATCTACGGATCCGCGCTCGCAGCGCAACCGGGCAAGTCGTAGGAGGCGGCCATGCAACAACGCGAGCTCGCAGCTCATCGTAAGGACGGCCTGCCGCCGTTTCATGCTCCCGGCGCCCCTATCCCGGTGGACGATCGATACCGCAATCGCGGTCCAATCGCCAGCACCGGCCAGCACCGGAAAACAGCATGCCGGTTAACAATGCCGCCGAACGAGCGTTGCGCGGCATCGCTCTGGGCAGACGGGCATGGCTGTTCTGCGGCTCGGATCGAGGCGGGCAGCGCGCTGCCGCCATGTACAGCTTGATCGTGAGCGCCAAGATGAACGACATCGATCTCCAGGCGTGGCTGGCCGACGTCCTGGCCCGCATCAACGATCTGCCGCAGACGAAGCTGCACGAGTTGCTGCCCTGGGAATGGAAGCGGCTGCACGAGACGACCAGGGCGATCTGAGGAACCATGGCCAGAACCCGCAACCTCGTGACCATGGAGCGCGTCGCCGAGATCCTCGGCGAGGATGTCGAATGGCTGATCGACATCGCCATCGAGCTGGAGCCGGAGGACGGTTGCCTGACCGTGTTCGGCCCAGGCGAGCAGTGGTTCTATGCCCTGACCGGGGATGGTGTCGAGAACCTCAAGGAGCTGATCCAAATCCACCGAACGGGACGCTGACCGTTTCGATCCGTACCTGCGTCACTCACCGGATGCGTACCGCCACCACGCCCCACATGCTCATCACTGCCGGCATCGTCTGCGCCATGGCGCCGACCGCCTCTGCCGCCTGATGATATGCCGTCCGGAGACGCCGTCGTGCGATGGCAGACCTCCCTTGGCGTGGTCCTGCGCAAGAAGTTCGGACAGGATCAGGCTGTTCGCGGCTGGTAGAGATTGCAGCCGAGTTCCTTGGCCACGGCGGCGACGGCAGCCAGACCGCGTACGCTGTTGCCGGTGGGGTCCAGGGGCGGCGAGAAGGCGGCGATCGCCAATTCGGGAACGACCGCGAGCACGCCCCCGCCGACGCCGCTCTTGCCCGGCAGACCGACGTCGTAGGCCCAGTCGCCGGACGCCGTGTAGAGCCCTTCCATGGCCATTTCCGCGAGGATGGGTGCGGTGTTCCGGGCGTACCGTCAGTGTTCGGGATGCGTGCCTTGAATCATCGTCCGCACGCCCCGCTCACGGCTGTCCCGCTGCCAGTTGAAGGGTTCGAAATCCGCCGCCCCTTCGCTCGTCCGCCAATGCGGTTTACGCATCGCATAGATTGTCCGGATGCGACACCTCCTTGGCGCGTTCGACCACCACCATCGCTTTGGGTAGGCGACAGGGATCGTCAGGCGGGCGGTAGTGCGGGTTGGTCAGTTCGGGCTTGCGGCGCAGGCGCGCCTTGAT
>JAEZPL010000566.1 GCA_023413605.1 Pseudomonadota bacterium | reverse complement strand
GTAGCCGGACTTCACCTCCACCACCGTCACGCCCTCGGCCAGCAGGCGTTCCAGCCGGACGGACGCGCTTGCGGCCAGTGCATCCTCCCCTGCTGCGCGCGTGGCCGCGACGGTGGAGACGATGCCGCCCCCGGCCTTGGCGATCTCCTCATAGGTGGCGCCCTCCAGCCGCATTTCGAACTCGCGCGCCCGATTGCCGCCGAACACCAGATGGGTGTGGCAGTCGATCAGGCCGGGTGTGACCCAGTGTCCGCCAAGGTCATGCTCCTCCGCAGCCCGGCCCGCCGGCAACGCGGCGCGGGGACCGATCCAGGCGATGCGACCGTCCTTGACGGCGATGGCGGCATCCCGAATGGCGCCCTTCGGCCCCATCGTCGCCGCATGGCCGTTGAGCCAAAGGCTGTCCCACTGCTTTGTCTTCCCCCTCTCCTTCGCTGATCCGCGCCTATTCCGTTGGGCGGTAATGTCTGTATATCGTGATTTGAAGCGCCGCCACACGCCGTCACCCCTGAGATACCCCACACCCGCCCAAACCGCCCACGGCTTCGCCCCTTCATGACGACCGCACAGACGCCGCATCCCGTCCTTCTCTGCGCCGACGATTACGGCCTGGCGCCGGGCGTGAACGCGGCCATCCGCGACCTGATCGCCGCCGGGCGCCTGACCGCCACGTCCGCCATGACCCTGTGCCCCTATTGGGCGGAGGGGGCTGCACCGCTGAAGGACCTGTCCGACAAGGCCGATGTCGGGCTGCACTTCACCCTGACCGACCAGCCGCCGCTCGGCGCCATGCCGAAACTGGCGCCCCGGGGCAAGCTGCCGCCGCTCGGCACCCTGATGCGGCTGGCCTACACCGGCGGGCTCGACAAGGGCGAGATTCGGGGGGAACTGGCTCGCCAGATCGACGCCTTCACCGCCGCCTGGGGTGGCCCGCCCGCCTACATCGACGGCCACCAGCATGTTCACCAACTCCCCACCGTGCGCGAGGCGGTGGCCGACGCGCTGGGTGCCATGCCCGGCGCCTACGTCCGCCTGTGCGGGGAGCCACCGGCCGACATCCTGCGACGGGGTGTTTCCGTGCCGAAGACCCTGCTGATCGGCGGGCTCGGCGGCGGTCTGGCGCGGCTGGCCCGCCGGCGCGGCATTCCGGCCAACGACAGCTTTCGCGGAGTCTACGACTTTTCGGGACGCGAGCCCTTCGGCGGCCTGATGGCGCGATTCCTGGACAGGCCACGGGGATGCACGCTCGTCATGGTTCATCCCGGCATTCCGGATGAGGCCTTGCGCCGCGCGGACCCTCTGGTGGACCAGCGCAGAGTGGAATACGATTACCTGAGAAGCCCCGAGTTCGCCGCTCTCCTGCAGTCCCGAAACATCCGGCTTGCGCGATTTTCCGAGCGCTCAACCGTTTGATGCGGCGCAACAAAGCATCATCGCAATGCGGTAGCCTTTGACCCCGGCCCAACAATTCTGTACCTAAGAATTGCCACAGGCGGCGCCGCGTCGGTTGAGAAAATCCGACATGGGTACGCCCTGCCATGGCAGGGCGACCGCTGGACTATACCCAAACATGACGCAGCACGTACCGTTCGACCCGCGGCTTCCGCTTGCCACCGGCATCGGTGCGGGGGGCACCCGCGCCTTGCGGATGAAGCCGGTGTGGGACCAGCTTGCCCGGACACTGCTGTTCTGCCTTGCCGTCATCGCCTCGCTGACCTTCCGCGACTACGGCATCAGCACCGACGAGGAGGTGCAGCACATCTACGGGCAGAAGCTTCTGGCCTTCTACACCAGCGGCTTTCAGGACTGGTCGGCCTTCACCTTCAAGGACCTGTACCTCTACGGCGGGCTGTTCGACCTTGCCGTGGCCCTGCTGGTCCCGGTCTCCCCGTTCGAGGAGTACGAAACACGGCACCTGCTGTGCGCCATCGTCGGCGTGCTGGGCATCGCCGGAACATGGCGGCTGGGCCGGTTGCTGGCCGGTCCCCGCGCCGGGTTCCTGGCCGCGGTGATGCTGGCGCTGTCCGGCGTCTATTACGGCGCCATGTTCAACAACACCAAGGACGTGCCCTTCGCGGCCGGCATGGTGTGGACCCTCTATTTCGCCACGCGCATGGCCTTGCAATTTCCGCAGCCCCGCCGATCGGCGGTGCTGAAGTTCGGGTTGGCGCTGGGATTGTCGCTGGGGATTCGGGTCGGCGCGATCCTGGCCGGCGTCTATCTGGGAGCGGCGGCCGTTCTTTACGTCATCCTGGCGGCACGGCGCGCCGGCTGGCGCGCGGCCATGGCCGACGCGAAAAGCATCATCCTCCGTTCGCTGCCCGCTTTGCCGGTCGCTTATGCGCTGATGGCGGCGCTCTGGCCCTGGGGCGTGTTCGAACCGCTGAACCCCTTCCGGGCCTTGTTCACCTTCTCCTCCTTCCAGCACCTCCAATTCTCGCTGCAAACCCTGTTCCTGGGCGAAATGGTGTCGGCGGTGGATGCGCCGGTGCTCTACCTGCCGGTCTATCTGCTGATCAAGCTGCCGGAAACAGTGGTCCTTGGAACCGGTATCGCCATTCTTTGGGGCATCGTCTGGGCGCTTAGGTCCCGGCACGCCGCCTGGGATCCGGCGGTGCGCTACACCATCACCGTTCTGGCGGCCTTCCTGCCGGTCCTGATGTTCGTGGCGATGCGGCCGACGGTCTACAACGGCATCCGCCATTTCATGTTCGTCGTGCCGCCGATGACCGTTCTGGCCGCCGTCGCCTTCGACCGCCTGTGGAGCGTAGCGGAGGCCCGCAGCGAACTGACGGGGCGCGCCGTGGCGCTGGCGCTGGCCACCACGGCGACAGTGCAGGCTTGGGGTCTCGGCACGCTGCACCCCAACCAGTATG
>JAEZPL010000389.1 GCA_023413605.1 Pseudomonadota bacterium | reverse complement strand
TGAAGACCTGCCCGGTCCATTCGCCGTAGCCGGTGTGGTTGGAGAACTGCACCGTGTTCACCGCGATGGCGTCGAAGCCCAGCCGTTGCAGCGGGAACACCGCGGCCCGGTTGCCGACATAGCCGTATGCGACGTGGGATTGAATCGAGATGACGGTCTTCATGCGGGACAGCCCAAGAGGTTGGTTCGGCATCGTAAACCGTCCGCCTTACGGACAGGGCCGACATCCGCGCAGGGCTGCCCAGACAAGCTGTGGGGATTTGACCCGTGTGGGCCCCGCAGGGTCTTGGCCTCATGGACATGCGGTGCGTCCGCGGTTAATCCTGCCCGCAAGGTTGACGAACAGATTTGCCGAAAAGGGGAAACGCCATGGCCACCACCGCCCGCCCGCGCCGCAGCGTGCTGTACATGCCCGGGTCCAACGCCCGCGCGCTTGAGAAGGGGCGGACGCTGCCGGCCGACGGCCTGATCCTCGACCTGGAGGACGCCGTCGCCCCCGACGCCAAGGCCGCGGCCCGCACGACCATAGGGGAGGCCATCGCCGCCGGCGGCTACGGCGGGCGCGAACTGGTGGTCCGCACCAACGGCCTGAACACCCCCTGGGGCTACGACGACCTCGTCATGGCGGCCGGCAGCGGCGCCGACGCCGTGCTGCTGCCCAAGGTGGAGAGCGCCGACATGGTCCGCCAGGCGGAGGCCGTGCTGCGCGCCAACGGTTCCCCCGACAGCCAGACCATCTGGTGCATGATGGAGACGCCGCTCGGCATGCTGAACGCGAAGGAGATCGCGGGGGCGTCGCCCAAGCTCGGCGGGCTGGTCATGGGCACGTCCGACCTCGCCAAGGATCTGCACGCCGCCCACACGCGGGACCGCCTGCCGATGATCACCAGCCTGGGCCTGTGCCTGCTGGCGGCGCGCGCCTACGGCCTCGCCATCCTCGACGGGGTGCATCTGGATCTGAACGACGATGAGGGCTTCGCGCACTCCTGCCGGCAGGGGCGCGACCTGGGCTTCGACGGCAAGACGCTGATCCACCCCAAGACCATCGCCGCCTGCAACGAGGCCTTCGCCCCCAGCACCGACGAGGTGGCCTTCGCCCGCCGCATCATCCAGGCCCACGCCGAGGCCGCCGCCCAGGGCAAGGGGGTCGTTCTGGTCGACGGCAAGCTGGTGGAGAACCTGCACGTCCAGAACGCCGAGCGCCTCGTGTCCATGGCCGAGGCGATCCAGGCCCTGGAGGCGGCGGCGGGTTGACGCCGCGCCGGAAGGGCGGGCGCGTCAGGAGTCCCGGCGCGCCTGGGCGTCCTTCACGAATTGCGACACGCGGCCGATCTCCCGCGGGTCGGTTTCGACGGTGCGCCGCTGGCTGGCGATGGGGCGCATGCCCAGGCGGGGCGTGCGTCCGGGGCCAGGGTGGTGGACCGGCGCCGAGTCCTTGCGCCGCAAGGCTTCCTCCAGGTTCGCCAGGATCATTTCCCGGCGGCGTTCGATGCGGAAGCGCTCCAGCCGGCCGTTCACCCGCTTCAGGGCGCGGGCGAAGACCTGCTTTTTGGCGGACAGCCCGCGCTCGCTCGCGTCCGGCGCCTGCTGGCCGCTGGCCATGGCCTTGCCGCGGCGGGCCCGCCGGCGCGACGCGATGATGTCGCGGGCCCGGTCGCGCTCGTCCCGCAACCAGCGGGCCAGCGTCTGGGTTTCGTCCGGCTCCAGCGAGCCCAGGTCCGGATAATGGCTGCGGCGGATTTGCCCGTACTCGTTCTCGGACAGCAGCTTTCGTTCGGCGGCAAGTTCAACGCCCATCGTCGGCCTCCCTGATCGTGGGCGATGCGGCGCCGGGATCCGGATAGGCCCGCCGCGCGCATCGGGAATCGTCGTTGCTTGTCGGCACGGCCTCTTCGAGCGATTCCTATTGCGGAGCCGACCGCGATCAAGCCACACCTCCGATCAATCCCCCAATCCCCGCCCCAATCCCTGTGGTCCGAATCACGTCCTTTCGTTTGGAACCAACTTGGGCCTTCCCCGGTTTCAAGCACGTGGCAGAGGTGGAGGTTGAAGATGGCCTCGAAGGACAACGGGCGCACGTCGAACCGCGGATTCGCGTCGATGGACCGTGACCGGCAGCGCCAGATCGCCAGCAAGGGCGGGGAAAGCGTGCCGGCTGACAAGCGCAGTTTCTCAAAAAATCCGGAACTCGCCGCGGAAGCGGGCCGCAAGGGCGGGCGGAGCGTGCCGGCATCCTCGCGCAGTTTCTCGCGCAACCCGTCGCTGGCGGCCGAGGCCGGCCGCAAGGGCGGACAGGCGAGCCATGGGGGACGCGGGGCTGCGGTTCGACCCGGCGAGGGCGACTGACCGCTCCCCCCGGAACGGAAAAAGCCCCTCTCCCGGGAAGGAGAGGGGCTTCTTTTCGCGAGCTTTCAGCCGGGAATCCGGCCTGAAGCCGATCAGGAGGCGAGCTTGTCCAGCTCGCGCAGGATCGAGTCGCCCATGACGGTGGTCGAGCAGCGGGCCATGCCCGGCGCCATGATGTCGGCCGTGCGCATGCCGCCCGACAGCACGTTCTGCACCGCCTTCTCCAGCATCTTCGCTTCCTCGTCCAGGTTGAACGAGTAGCGCAGGCACATGGCGAAGGACAGCAGGGTCGCGCAGGGGTTGGCGAGGTCCTTGCCGGCGATGTCCGGGGCGGAGCCGTGCACCGGCTCGTACAGAGCCTTGCGCTGGCCGTTGGCGTCCGGCGCGCCCAGCGACGCCGACGGCAGCATGCCGAGCGAGCCGGTCATCATCGCCGCCTCGTCCGACAGGATGTCGCCGAACAGGTTGTCGGTGACGATCACGTCGAACTGCTTCGGGTTCTTCAGCAGCTGCATGGCGCCGTTGTCGGCGTACATGTGGCTCAGCTCGACGTCCTGGAATTCCTCCTGGTGCAGCTTGGTCACTTCCTGCCGCCACAGCAGGCCGGATTCCATGACGTTCGCCTTTTCCATCGAGCAGAGCTTGTTGCCGCGCTTGCGGGCCAGCTCGAACGCGACGCGGGCGACGCGGCGGATTTCCGGCGTGGTGTAGACCTGGGTGTTGACGCCGCGGCGCTCGCCGTTGCCGATGTCGGTGATGCCGCGCGGCTCACCGAAATAGACGCCGCCGGTCAGCTCGCGGACGATCAGGATGTCCAGGCCCTTGATGATCTC
>JAEZPL010000377.1 GCA_023413605.1 Pseudomonadota bacterium | reverse complement strand
TCGAGCGCCAGCGTGCCGTTCATCGCCAGCTTCAGCGGCCCCCAGTCGAGCTTCAGGCTGTCCAGTTCCACCGTGCCGCCATCGCGGCTCCAGGCGGACAGGCTGACCGGTTCGGGCTTCGGCGGGCGGCCCATGACGCGGGCGGAGACCAGCGCCCGTTCCACCCGGCGGCCGAGCGCGCCGGGCGCCTCCTCCGGCAGTTGCACGCCGGTGGCGGTGAGGGAGACGGACAGGCCGGTGTCGGTGTGGCCGGCCGGCGGCTCCGCCGGCTGCGTGGCGGTCAGGTCCAGCGCCGTGATGGGAACCGGCAGCGCGTCGGGCTGGGCGACCAGATCGGCGAAGGTCAGGCGCAGTTCCACCGGCTGGCCGGACAGCGTCAGCAGGGTGTGGCCCTGGCCGCCGCCCTTCGCCAGCAGGTTCATCGGCGGCTGGCCGGGCTGGGCCAGCGACAGCTTCTGTTCGCCGGGCAGGGACAGGGCGATGCGGGTGTGGTTCCAGGGCGGCGCCTCGGCCACCAGCCGGGCGCCCTGCCACTCGGCCCCGCGCGTGGCGAGGTGAGGAGCTTCCACCGCCGCGCGGATCGTGAAGGGATAGCCGTCCACCGTCAGGCCGCGATGCTCGACCAGCGCGCCGTCGGCCCGCTGCGCCTCGATCCAGGCGAGCACGCCGCGTTCCACCGCCGACGCCGCCTGCCACCACCAGACCGAGTAGGCGGCGGCGAGTATGGCCAAGGCAAGGCCGGCGAACCCAAAGACCCTTCGTATCCGCATGTGTGGCATTTCCGTTGTATGACGCCCACCTTATAGCGGGCGGTCGAGGACCGTGCTAGGTTTCACCTTGTCGGCGCCGGCTGGCGCCTGTTGCATTACTTGTGGGACATGCTGCTCGATACGCAATCGCTTATTGCCGAGCTTCCGCACGTCGCGCCGCCACGCGCGCCGGCTTCTCTCACCCCCCGATGGTCCATGGACATCACCGTCGTTCCCGGCGCCGACCTCTGGGTTTTCGCCTATGGGTCGCTGATGTGGAACCCGGGCTTTCCGTTCCTGGAAAGCCATCCGGCGGTCATCGGCGGCTATCACCGGCGTTTCTGCGTGTCCTCGCACCGCTACCGCGGCACGCCGGAGCGGCCGGGGCTGGTGCTGGGGCTCGACCGGGGCGGGTCCTGCCGCGGCATGGCCTTCCGCGTGGCGCCCGACCATGTGCCCGAGACCCTGGAATACCTGTGGGAGCGGGAGATGATCAACCGCGTCTACCGGCCGAAGCTGCTGCCCGTGCGGCTGCGCGACGGCGGAGGCCCGGTGACCGCCTGCACCTTCGTGGTGGACCGCGCCCATGGCCAGTACTGCGGCTGCCTGGACGAGGCCACCATGGCGGCCCGCATCGCCGGCTGCTGCGGCGAGCGCGGCCCGAACCTGGACTATCTGGCCAACACCGTGGCGCATCTGAAAGAGCTTGGCATCCACGACAAGCGCCTGTCGAGCCTGCTGGACGCGGTGAACCGGCGGCTGGGTTCATCGTAAGGTCTGGTCGAGAAGCCGAGCCGCCCGCCCATGCGCCGGAAGGCCGCAGCGAGGGCGGCGCGCCGGTGCTGGTGCCGTAAGGCGCGCGCCTTATATGGAAGGGCATGTTGACCCTGCGGCTTGCCCTTCCGGCCCTCCTCGCCATTGTCGTCAGTCTTGTTGCCCCGGCCCATGCGGCGGGCGTGCACCATGACCTGGAGGTGACGCTCGACCCCGCCGCGCGCCGGCTGGAGGTGGTGGACCGTCTCCGCCTGCCGGCGGGAGAGCATGTGTTGCGGTTGGCCCCGGCACTGGCGGTCGGCGAGGCCTCCGTGGGCGGAAAGCCGCTGGCCGTGGAGCGGCGGGGCGAGGCGCTGCGGCTGTCGGTCCCGGACGGGGCGGGAGAGGTGGTGCTGCGCTATGCCGGCACTCTGGCGCCCCTGTCGCCGGATTCACGAGGCAATGGGCCGATGGCGGGAGAGGAGGGCGCCTTCCTGCCGGGCGGCAGCGGCTGGCTGCCCTCGGCCATCGGGGACGAACCGCCGACCTGGCGCCTGTCGGTGCGCGTGCCCGCGCCCTTCGTGGCGGTGGCGACGGGCCGGCTGGTGGAGGAGGCGCGCGGGGGCAACGGCTTCCACGCCGTCTTCGCCGAGGACCGCAAGGTCGAGGAACCGTCCCTCTTCGCCGGCCCCTGGCAGGTGAAGGAACGGCGGTACGGCGACCTGCGCCTGCGCACCTATTTCCACCCCGAACAGGCCGGGCTGGCCGACGACTATCTGGACGTGACCGCCCGCACCATCGACGAGCAGTCGCGGCGCATCGGCCCCTATCCCTTCACCGGCTTTTCCATCGTGTCCGCGCCGCTGCCGGTTGGCCTGGGCTTCCCGGGGCTGACCTACATCGGGCGTCCGGTGATGCCGCTGCCTTTTATCCGGGCGCAGTCCCTGCCGCACGAGATCCTGCACAATTGGTGGGGCAACGGCGTGCGGGTGGGCGAGGGCGGCAACTGGTGCGAGGGGCTGACCACCTTCATGGCCGACTACGCCGCCGCCGAATCCCGTGGCCCCGACGCCGCCCGGGCGATGCGGCTGGACTGGCTGCGCGACTACGCCGCCCTGCCGGCGGACCGCGACTCCGCCCTGACCGCCTTTCGCGTGAAGGTGCACGACGCCTCGCAGATCGTCGGCTACGGCAAGGCGGCGATGCTGTTCCATATGCTGCGCGCGGAGATCGGGG
>JAEZPL010000282.1 GCA_023413605.1 Pseudomonadota bacterium | reverse complement strand
CGATTAGATGGGGCCGCAGAATATGAAGTCAAAGGGCGCTGTCAATAGACCTTGTGTGCGGAACGCGCATTGCGCGCATCGCAGGCATCCGGCGTGGTGGGGGCAGCGCGCCCCGCTAGGCGGTCTCGCAAGCGCCCGGATGGCGGAAATGCTGGGTTTGCGCGGGAAACGCCGGTTGCGGAGCGGCGCAATCCGGCGCTTTGGCGAATCCTGGAAATTCGTGCGAAAGGCAAGGGATGGCGCGATTCGATGCTTCCCTTTTTCGCGCGGCGGCGCCCGGCGTCCGTCGAGTCCATTCCGGTCATCGGCTTTGACCCCGGTGCCCCGATCTGTCCAAATAGCCGCCAAGAGAACGACGCGAGGGACGGATGAGCGAACGACTGCCCCTGGTCCTGCTTCCCGGAATGCCGCTGGACGCGGCGCTGTGGGATCATCAGACCGGTCACCTTGCCGACGTTGCGGACGTGCGCGTCGGTGACCTGACCAGGGCCGACTCCATGTCCGGGCTCGCCCGCGCCGTGCTGGCCGACGCGCCGGAGCGCTTTGCGCTCGGCGGGCTGTCCATGGGCGGCTACGTCGCGTTCGAGATCCTGCGTCAGGCGCCGGAGCGGGTGGTGAAGCTCGCCCTGCTCGACACCAGCGCCCGGCCCGACACGCCGGAGCAGACCGCCAACCGCAAGGACGCCGTGGCCATGATCGCCCGGGGCAGGATGCATCAAGTGGTTGCGGCGAACCTGCCAAGGCTCGTCCATCCCCAGAGGGTGCAGGATGCCGCGCTCGTCGGGTCGCTCAAGGCGCAGGCCCAACGCATCGGGCAGGATGGTTTTGCGCGCCAGCAGACCGCCATCATGAACCGGCCGGACAGCCGGCCGGATTTGGCCGCCATCCGCTGCCCGACGCTGGTGCTGTGCGGCCGGCAGGACGTCATCACGCCGCCGGCGGTGCACGAGGAGATGGCCGCGGGCATCCCTGGCGCCCGTCTCGTGCTCATCGAGGATTGCGGGCATCTGTCGCCCATGGAGCAGCCACAGGCGGTCACGGCGCTGCTGCGGGAATGGATGATCTACGCCTGACCATCTTCGGCTGGAGATTTTTCGGCTAACGATGGCGCCTAGCAGTCGATCCCCCCGGAGCATCCCGCGTCTGCCCGGGTCGTCGGGAAAAGAGCGTAAGTCATGTCGCTGATCAGGGACCGGAAATCCGGGTCGGCGGGGCCTTGCGGCCGGTCGAGCCAGCCGGTGGCGGAGGACAGCGGGCCACCGCCGCGGCAGAAGGCGCCCTGCACCACGATGGGACCTGCGCCGGGCGGCTTGGTCGGGATCGCCTGAGGACCGCACAGGGCGGAATTCAGTGTGGTCTGTGCCGGGTTGAAGGCCAGGACCACGCGGTAGTCGGGCCGCGCCGTATCGTTGGGCGTGGTGGTGAAATGGGTCCGCACACCGACGATCCGGTTCTGCATGTTGTCGGTGATGAGCTTGCCGAAGGCCTGCGGGGCCATGCCGAAGGGATTCCCCTGCACGACCACGCGCAGGTCACGGTCCGACGCCGCGTAGGCCACTTCGGGCAAGGTGTAGGCGGCCATGGGCTGGTCCGCGACCACGCGTTCGTTGGTGCAGGCTGCCGCGGCCGCGCAAAGGGCAAGGGCCGCGGCGCGGAAAAGGATCGTCATGGGAGCGCCGCCCGTCTGCTGTTCACCAAGTGCGGAGAATGGAGCGCAAACACGGCTGCGGCAAGGGATGGCGTCGGAAAAGCGGCAGCCTGCGTTTGCGCCGGGTGGTCAGGTTGGACAGCCCCCTGCGACGGCCCGACGGGCATGGACCAGCTTGTCGGGATTGGCGATCTGGTAGAGGGCAGCCACCCGTCCGTCGCGGATGTCCAGGGATACGACGCTGTAGAACCGCCCGTCGACCCAAAGGACGAAACCGGGCTGACCGTTGACCGCCGTTGCCAGCAGGTCCAGGCGCCGGTCGCCCTTGCCCAGCACGCCCAGCAGGAAGCGTGCGATCCGGTCGGCGCCGCGGATCGGGTTGAGCGCGGCCCGCGCCTTTCCGCCGCCGTCCCCGACCAGCACCGCGTCATCCGCCAGCAGCGCCAGCAGGCCGTCGTAGCTGCCCTGCGCGGTCGCGGTCTGGAAGGCGCGGGCGATGGCCTGCGAGCGGCCTCGGTTCGCGTCGTATCGCGGTGGTCCGCCGATGCGCTCCCGGGCACGCTTGTAGGCTTGGCGGCAGGCCATGGCGGATTTGTCCAGCATGCCGCCGATTTCGTCGAAGCCCAGGTCCATGGCCTCGCGCAGCACATAGACCGCCCGCTGGTCGGGCGGCAGGCGTTCGAGGAGGAGCAGGAAGGCCATGGACAGGTCTCCCTCCGCCTCCAGCGCGGAATCCGGCCCGTCGGCCCAGTCCTCGACCAGCGGCTCCGGCAGCCATTCGCCCACGTAGAACTCCCGCTTCACGCGGGCGGAGCGCAGGTGGTCGATGGCCAGGCGGGCGGCCATGGCCGTCAGGAAATGTTCCGGCGCCTCCACCGTGGCGGGATCGACGCTGTGCCAACGCAGGTAGCAGTCCTGCACGACGTCCTCCGCGTCGGCCACGCTCCCCAGCATGCGGTAGGCGAGCCCGCGCAGGCGCCGGCGGTGGCGCTCGAACAGGTCGAGCGCCGTGCGGGCGGAATCGGGTCCGGCGCTGCCGGACGGTCCTGCGGACGGAGTGGCGG